>JACZJL010000112.1 GCA_014860585.1 Bacteroidales bacterium
ACATCGTCAATCCATCTGGAACTGGCTGCACCCGGCCGTTGTGAATATTGCGCGATGTAGGCCATGTTATAGCTGAACTCATCCATGATCTTCCGGGTATTCTCAAATTGCTCGTCAGTTTCACCCGTGAAGCCGACAATGATATCGGTGAAAAGCGTGGCCTGTGGGATCAGCCGGCGGATCGTGGCCACAATTTCGCGGTATTTTTCCACAGAATGTTTGCGGTTCATACTGATCAGTACCTTGTCGTCACCCGATTGTATCGGAAGGTGGATTTGTTTGGCCAGGCAGTTGTATTGTGAAATCACTTCGATCACCTCGTCTGTCATGTCGCGCGGGTGCGGTGAAGTGAAATAGACCCAGAAATCTTTTTCTGACGCGTTGCCCAGTTCACCAATTTTTCTCAACAAATCCGGAAAGGTAATCTCTTCCCCTTTTTTATCCAGGCCGTAGGAGTTCACATTTTGGCCAAGCAGTGTGATGGATTTAAACCCTTCGTTCACCAGCCGTTCCACCTCGCTGATGATTTCACCGGATGGCCTCGAAACCTCACGTCCGCGGGTATAGGGCACAGCGCAGAAGGTACAGAATTTATCGCACCCATTCTGAATCGGTATAAACGCTTCAAAATCGGAACTGTAGTAGGGCTTCACCTTCCAGAAGTCTTCAATGTGCTCGTTTTTTGGCATTCTATCGAGGTTGTTTACCAGCGAGGCCGGCGTTACAACGCCATACTGACGAATAATTTCCGGCAGGATTTCCAGCTCGCTCATCCTGAAAATGATATCGAAAAGTTTAAGGAATTTGTCCATATCATCGGGCAGGATGCAACCCGAAATGAAAGTGACAAGGCTCTTACGGTTTTTCCATTTGTTCCAATTCTGGATGCGGGAATACACCTTGTCAATCGCCTTTTGCCTGACCGAACAGGCCAGGATGCCCAGCAGATTTGCTTCTTCCTCATTGTCGGTCCACTGGTAGCCGGTTTGCGTTTCGATGACCGAACGCACCCGCTCACTGTCCGACATATTCATCTGGCAACCCAGCGTGATCAAATGATACTTCATAAAAAATCTTTCTGTTCAGAATTTAATAAATCGCTTCCTTCAAAGGCTTAAAATCATACAATTTACCTTACCTACAAATTGTTAACTGCGATGATGCCGCAAAGATAGCAATAGCCAAACATCGGCTGTCTGCAGTTTGTTTAGGTAAAAAGAAACAAAAACTTTTGAAAATTCGAAAAAAGTGTACTTTTGCCGCGGAGAGTTGGCAGAGCGGTCGATCGCGGCGGTCTTGAAAACCGTTGACCTGCAAGGGTCCGGGGGTTCGAATCCCTCACTCTCCGCAACTAACAAGCAGTCTATTTGGCTGCTTTTTTTATATCGTATTTTGAGGTGGTTTCATCATACCGGAACAGCCGCACAGATTTTCCCAATTGTGTCCGCACTGCGTTCACAATTCAATACATCACGTACGAATTGATTCTTAATGATTTAAATTGTCACAACACTCAATTGAATCATGAGCAACGACAATCAAAAACTATCCACTTCATTTGTTCAGGACATCAAAAATATCATCGGGCAGGCGCGGGTGCAGGCCGTCCGAAGTTTTGAATTTCATCGCGTGCAAATGTACTGGAGCCTGGGCGAACGGATTTTCAATGAAGAACAGGAAGGGAAAGATCGTGCCGATTACGGCTCTTTTTTAATCCGGAACCTAGCAATGGAGATTGAGCCTGAGTTTGGAAGCGGATTTTCTTACCGGCAACTTAACTGGTGCAGGCAGTTTTACCGCACTTTCCCAATTGTGTCCGCACTGCGGACACAATTGAACTGGTCACAATACAAGATGCTCTTAAGTATTGAAGATGAGAGCAAACGAGAGTATTACGAACTTGAAGCTGTTAAAAACGGATGGACAGGCCGTGAAATGGAACGGCAGATCAACTCAGGATTATTTGAGCGATTGTTACTGAGCAATGATAAGAATGTCGTTATGGCTATTGCCCGAAACCAGAGAACCCCTGAGCTGCCACGGGAAATTATCAAAGACCCGATGATACTTGAGTTCCTGGGATTGGAGCGAAAACCCCATTATTACGAAGATGAATTCGAAACGGCGCTGATCGGCCACCTTCAGCAGTTCTTGCTGGAACTGGGAAACGGCTTTTCGTTTGTTGCCCGGCAGAAACGCCTGCTGCTCGAAGATGATGAATTTTTTGCCGACCTGGTATTTTACAACCGGCTGCTGCGATGCTTTGTGATCATCGAAATTAAAACGCGGAAAATTACACACCAGGACCTTGGGCAATTGCAGATGTACGTGAATTACTACGACCGCTAAGAAAAGCTGCCAGATGAAAACCCCACCGTGGGTATTCTCCTTTGCGCCAGCAAAAACAACGAAATGGTAAAAATGGCTTTACCCGAGGACAACAAAAGCATCTTAGCCAGCCAATACAAGCTCATCCTGCCCACCGAAAAGCAGCTTTTAGCCGAAATAAGAAAGGAATTTGGCGAGAAAAACATTTGAGCAACCACAACTGCTGATGAACGGGAAGGTGAGGGGAACAGACACTGAATAATCCAAAACCCAACATAATACTTTATGCCAGAAATACTCAGAAACAACAAAGGACTATCCTGTGAGTAATTTGAAGATTGCTGGCACTGATTTGATTTCAAAACTCAGTGGTTTAAATATCAGCAGTCATTTACCGACATCCCAGGTTAACTTTCATTAAAATTCTCCCTTTTATTACCAAAAAACCTCCCCGAAATGAATAATTGCTATTTTTGCACCTCATTTTTTAATTGATTAATTCTAATTATCAGGTTTTTAGACAAAAAAAACCCGAATTCGTACCACAAAAATTCAAATTTACTTTTTGTTATGGAAAATAAAGATCAACTGAATCAAATTCCTGTTGACCCTGAGATGGTAACACAGGATGAGAAGACTTCACAAACACTGGAAATCAATGTTGAAGCATCTCCCGTAGCTGACTCTGGTCAGGAAAACGCTAACACACAGGCCATTGAAGTAGCAGATGTTGATGCTACTGAGGCCGGGACATCCGAAGTGACCGACCTTCCCGAAATGACTACCATGGCTGATGAAGCCCAGGAAGTCGTTGAACCGGCAATTGAGCAACCAGTTCAGTTGCAGGAAACCGAAACCAAAGTTCAACCGGACGAACCCGCAAATGAGGAGTTGGTAGTATCCGAAGTTGAGCCTGTTACTGTTGAAGAAAATCCTGAAGCTGAAATGCAGGTTGTAACTGAAACGGCAGAAGAAATTTCTGACGTTGAAACACAAACAGACACGGAAAAAGTTGCCGGGGTGGATGATTCTCCGGTTGCTGAAGAAGTTATTGTTGCAGAAGCTGTTAAGGAAGAATTGCCGGAAGAGCAGGTGGTTGAAGGTGTTAAAGAAGAGGAGGTACCAAAAACCAAGGAAAGCGTTACTGCAGAAGCTGAAGAAGTTCAGCATGAGGAAGAGCATGATGAAGAGGATGAAGAGATTGAGCATGATGAGCATGCTGACCTGACATTGCTCAATTACGACGAGATGACACGTGAAGAGTTGATCGAAAACCTTGAAGCGCTCGTTCATGAGGACGACGTGACAAAAATGAAATCGAGGATTGCCCTGATCAAGGTGGCTTTCCTTCGTAAATCCAAGGAAATAAAGGAAACCGGGTATCAGAAATTTTTAGATGAAGGTGGCGAAAAAGAAGCTTATGCCCCCGAAAGTGACGACCTCGAAACCAAATTTAATAGCTTGTTTGATATTTACAGGCAGAAAAGGGCTGTTTACCTGGATAATCTTGAAACCGAAAAAATTACCAACCTGAAGAAGAAACAGGAAATTCTTGACGCATTAAAGGAGCTGATTAATTCCGAGGAGACACTCAAAAAGACCTACGACGATTTCAGGGATTTACAGGAAAACTGGCGTCAGATAGGGATGGTTCCAAAGGCAGAAGTAAACAACCTATGGCAGAATTATCATTTTCTGGTGGAGAAATTCTTTGATAAAGTAAAAATTAACAAGGAACTGAAAGACCTGGACCTGAGGAAAAATCTCGAACAGAAAATTGAGTTGTGCGAGAAAGTGGAAGAGTTGCTGCTCGAAACATCAATCATCAAATCTTTCAAGCAATTGCAGCGTCTTCATGAGCAGTGGAAGGATATAGGACCGGTTCCGGATGATAAGAAAGATGAAATCTGGGATCGCTTTAAATCAACAACTGACAAAATAAATCAGCGCCGCCGCGATCACTATAAACTTTTACAGGAAGATCAGGAAAACAACCTTGCTGCAAAGGTTGCTCTCTGCGAAAAAGCTGAAAGCCTCCTTGCCGAGGAGGTTAACTCAATCAAAGGATGGCAGGAACGCACCCGCCATTTCAACGATCTTTTCAGGGTTTGGAAGTCTATCGGACAGGCGCCGAAAAAACAGAACGACGAAATTTGGGAACGTTTCAAGACCTCACTCGATGGATTTTTTGCTGAGAAAAAGGATTATTTCGGGAAAATAAAAGAGCAACAGGTCAACAATTATAATTTGAAAGTTGAACTCTGCCTGCAGGCCGAAGCGCTGAAAGATACCGACGACTGGCGAAATACCACCCGTGAACTGATCGATTTGCAGAAACGCTGGAAGGAAATTGGCCCTGTGCCCCGCAAGTATGCTGACAAAATCTGGCAGCGTTTCAGGGATGCCTGTGATGAGTTCTTTAATAAAAAATCAGCTCATTTTTCAGGAGTTAGAAACGAAGAATCAGAAAACCTCAGGAAAAAAGAGGAACTTATCGCTGCTGTTGAGAATCATGAGTTTGGTACGGATAAGTCAAAGAACCTGGAATTGCTCAAAGATTACCAGAGACAATGGACGGAGATCGGTTTTGTTCCTTTCAGGGATAAAGACCGGCTGCAGAATGCTTTCCGCAATGCCATTAACAAACGCCTGGATCAGCTTAATATCAGCAATTCCGAAATGTCCCTTTCGAATTACATATCTAAGGCAGATTCGATGAAGCATACCGCTGACGGAGGAAGGCAATTGCAACGCGAGCAGAATTTTGTTCAGAACAAGATTGCTGAACTTCGGGAAGATATTATGCTGTGGGAAAACAACATCGGTTTCCTGGCCGATACCAAAAACGCCAACCTGTTTAAGATCGAGTTTGAAAAAAAGATCGAAAAAGCAAAAAGCGAACTGGGAGTGCTCGAGTCAAAACTGAAAATTTTATCCAAATAACGGACGGAAGTTCATTTATTTGAAAACAAATCTGTAACCCATGTCGGGTAATACTTTTGGGCGATTGTTGAGATTTACCGGCACAGGTCCTTCTCAAGCAGAGACCCTTTGTGGTGTGATCGATGGTTTTCTTACTGAAATTGCCATCGGTCACGCCTCATTTAATCACAAATCCATCATTTCATTTTCAGTAAAGCCTTCAGCCTTCCGGTCATTTAACTATCCCATAGAAATAAATCCACTGTCTGATACCAACAGTAGTCAGCACAGCAGGATTGACTCCGGCCCATCCGCTCCCAATTTTTTAAGGCATAGTTATCCTTGCAACCGGATATATTGTGATCGGCTTTGCAGAGGGGTTAACGAATTGACAACGATACTGCTGAAGGATTCCCTGTTAAAAACTTTTCCACCGTTTAATCCGTTAATATAAAATACCTTAAAACCAAAAAATCAATTGTTATGAAAAAACTTTTCAAAATTCTTGGAATTGTCATTGTCCTCATCCTGGCGCTGATGGTTGTTGTACCCTATTTTTTCCGCGACCAGATTGTTGCAAAAGTGAAGGAAGAAATCAATAAAAATGTCAATGCGCAGGTGGACTTTTCAGGTTTCAGCCTGTCGCTGTTCCGTAATTTCCCCGATTTTAACTTTCGGCTTTCGGGATTGTCAGTGATCAACAATGAGCCCTTTGCCGGCGACACACTGGCCTTCATTCCGAAACTCAGTCTTACGATCGACCTGATGAGTGTTTTCAAAGGTGAGGAATACGTCATCAAAAAGGTTGATCTGGATCAGCCGGTATTCAACTTTCTGGTCACCGGTGAGGGAATCGCAAACTGGGATATTACGATTCCGTCAGAAGAAGCTGAGGTTCCGGCAACTGAGGAATCCCCGGGGTTAGTAATACAACTCCGTCAGGTTACTATCAGGGATGCCCGGCTGGTGTATGATGACAAGAGCTTGGTCACCCTTGTTCAGATTGATGGTCTTGACCATACCCTTTCCGGTGATTTTACGATGGATTTTACCACTTTGCAAACCCACACACTGATTGACGAAATCACCGTGTATTATGATCATGTGAAATATTTACACCGGATCGATGCTGAACTGACCGCACCGGTGGAAGCCGATCTGAAGAACTACATCTTTACCTTTAAAGACGGCGATTTAAGGTTGAACCAGTTCTTTTTGCTCTTTGAAGGAACATTTACCATGTACGACAATGGCGATTATGGCATCGTTTTTACCTACTCAACCAGGAAAACCGATTTTAAAAACTTCCTCTCACTGGTTCCGGCCATGTATATGACCGATTTTAAGAACATCAAAACAGCAGGTACCGCTGTGTTGAACGGCAATGTAAAAGGGGTTTACAGCGATGTTTCCTACCCGGGTTTTGAATTGAATATCTTAGTAAATAATGGGAGATTCCAATATCCCGACCTGCCAAAATCGGTGGATGAGATCAATTTGGATACAAAAATCAACTTTCCCGGTGGCGCCGATTTCGATGCCTTAACGGTTGATGTTTCCAATTTGAGCCTTTTTATGGGTGGAAATAAATTCGCATTGTCGATGTTCCTGAGTAACCCAGTGAGCGATATGTATATGAAAGGTGAAGTGGATGGCGTGATCAATTTGTCTGAAGTAAAAGATTTTTATCCACTCGAAGAGGGGGATGAACTGAAAGGAAAAATGACCGCGAAATTGCTCTTTGATGGAAGGATGTCGGCAATTGAGAACGAACGTTATCAGGATTTTAAACTTCTTGGCTCGATGCTTTTGGAATCATTTGCTTACAAAACAGGAATGGTCAAAGAAGAGGTTGAAATTGCCAACGCACAAATGAACTTCTCTCCGGAGTATATTGACCTGGTAAATTTCGATATCAAAATTGGGAAAAATGATCTTTCAGCCAGCGGAAAAGTGGAAAATTTTCTTCCATATGCTTTTGCTGATGGTATCCTGACGGGAAATCTTCAACTCAGCAGTAATTATCTTAATGTGACGGACATTCTTGTTGAATCTGAAGAACCCGAAACAACCGTAACCGACACAGCAGCGCTGAGTGTGATAGAAATCCCCGGCAACATTGATTTTACCTTGCAATCAACCTTCAAAACAGTGATTTATAACCAGATCGATTTGAAGAATGTTGAAGGGAATTTGCTTGTAAAAAATCAGGCACTTTTGCTCGATAAACTGAATATGGAAGTATTGGATGGTACCATTGGAATGTCAGGAAAGTACGACACCAAAGACCCGGAGAAACCCCGTGCCGAATTCGATATGAACCTTAACGGTATCGACATTCAGAAATCGTACTCAACTTTTGGCACAATAGAGAAATTTGCCCCTATCGCTGCTAAAACCAGTGGAAAATTCTCAGCCGCTCTGAGTGTTAAGACATTGCTCGATAATCAATTGATGCCGATTTACAGCTCGATGAACGGTGGTGGAAATCTGAGTACTTCCGATATTATTATCGAGAATGTAAATTCGGTTAACAAGATTGCCGACTTGCTTAAAATGCCTGATCTAAAGCGACTGAGTCTAAATCCCGTACGTCTGTCGTTCGAGTTTATTGATGGTAAGGCACACGTCAAACCATTCGACATAAAATACCAGGACATCAATGCCAACGTACTTGGTTGGGTTTCATTTGACCAGTCGATCGATTTCGACATGGTACTCGCCATACCAAGGGCAAAATTTGGAGGCGCCGCCAATGCAGTGCTCGACAACCTTCTAAGCGAAGCCAATAAACTGGGTACCAACTTTTCAGTCGGAGATAAGATTGACGTAAGGGCAAAAATATCAGGAACAACCAGCGACCCCAACGTAAAACTTTTTCCTGGTGAAGGATCAGGACAATCGATGATGGATGACCTGAAAAAACGTGCCCAGGAAGAACTTGACCGACAAAAGCAGCGCCTTGAAGAAGAAGCCCGTAAAGAACTTGAAAAGCAAAAGAGTGATGCAAAAGCGAAGGCTGATCAGTTGATTGCCGATGCCAATAAGCAGGCAGCAAAAATCATCGAAGAAGCGCAGAAACAGGCAGATGCTATCAACAAAACAGCACGTGAAACAGCCGAAAAAGTGAAAGAGGAAGCCAATAAGCAGGCTGATAAGTTAATCCAGGATTCAAAGAGCAAAGGCATGGTTGCGGAGATAGCGGGAAAAAAAGCTGCCGAGCAATTGCGCAAGGAAGCTGATAAACAAGCCGGTCAAATCGTTACTGAAGCCCAAAAGCAATCGGATAACCTGATCAGGGAGGCGCAAAACCAGGCTGACAAAATCAAAGCTGATGCCCGTAATCAGGCCGATAAACTGATTGATGGTATATAGTTTTGAATAATTAACTAAAAAACAACACCGGCAAAAGTATCAGTTTCAACTTAAATGATAAATTTGCCCACAATATCATGGATGAACTGTTTGAATGTCGCAATTTAAGTATGACAACATTATTGCAACTTTTCAATAATCCCAGCTAATGAAGCGATTCGACGATAAGGTGGTGGTAATTACGGGAGCATCCTCAGGGATCGGTAAAGCGTTGGTTTATGAATTTGCCGTACGTGGTGCAAAGGTAGTGGCAGCGGCACGTTCGCTCGATAACCTGACCATCCTTAAAACGGACCTTTTTTCAGCCGGAAAGGAGATTCTTATCGTGCAAACCGATGTGACCATAGAAAATGAATGCAGGCAACTCATTGAAAAGACGATTGAAAAATTTGAAAAAATTGACGTGCTGATCAACAACGCCGGCATCTCCATGCGTGCGCTTTTTAATGAACTGGACACAACAGTAATCAGGAAATTGATGGAGGTCAATTTTTGGGGAACGGTGTATTGCAGTAAATTTGCACTACCGCACCTGCAAAAATCAAAGGGTTCGCTGGTAGGCGTTTCATCCATTGCAGGATATAAAGGACTTCCCGGAAGGACAGGTTACAGCGCCTCAAAATTTGCCATGCAGGGATTACTCGAAGTTATCCGTATCGAAAATCTGAAAAAAGACCTTCACGTGCTGATTGCATGTCCAGGATTTACTGCTTCGAATATCAGGAAAACTGCCTTAGCTGCAGATGGAACGCAACAAGGCGAATCGCCCCGCGACGAAGGTAAAATGATGAGCGCCGAAGAGGTGGCTCGTCACATTGCTGAGGCTATCGGGAAGCGAAAACGTTCGTTAATACTAACTTCTCAGGGAAAGATCACCGTTCTTCTCAATAAATTTTTCCCTGCAATGCTCGACAAAATGGTATACAACCACATGGCAAAAGAGATTAATTCACCGTTCAAATAAATATCTATTAATTAACAAGTTTATGAAAGGTTTAACACTTGAGATCAGGCCACTGGAAGGATTTGGTGAGCTTGAGTTCGGATCAAAACCCGAAGAGGTAGTAAAATTTCTTGGTGAACCCACCGAGGAAGAAGTTCTGGAAGACGACGAAGACCTGATGGATACACTGATCCATCATTTCGACGAAAGCGGAATCACCATCTATTATGACGACCTGGAAGACCCCGTCCTGTCGAACTTCGAAACCGATAATCCTGATGTAACGCTATTTGGGTCAAAAGTTTTTGAGATGACCGAGGAAGAAATCATAGCGCTCATGAAAGATAATGGTTACGAAGAATATGATATTGATGAAGTAGAATCTGACGATGACGAGGATGAGGTAGATAAATGGGTTTCGTTCGAAGACGCACTCATCGACTTCCTTTTTCAGGACGGAAAAGTTGTGAATGTAAACTGGGGAGCCTACTTCGACGAAGAAGATCTGGAAGACGAGGATTAGCAATCATTTTCAAGGCATTAGCTCCTGATCATTTACGAGACAGGGAGGATACGCATTTTGTCCGGGGGAAACCCCGGCTGTTTAACCAATTATGTGCGTCTATCCTCCCTTTTTTATTTCCTTTTTTAGAAAGTTTTTGATAAAAGAGGACACACAAACGGTTGAGTAAAGAGCCTGGACGTAGATGTTACCGCCAAAAAAATAGTAATTATAAAATGGTACAAAACCATTTAATAACTTTATACTACTGTAAATACAAATGCTACCTGAAAATAGTCCAACGAGATAAAATTGAAACTGGACTGTGTTAAAAGTGCAATTGGCGCCAAAACTTCAATTTAATTACTTCCGGTCTTCAAATTTCCGCTGACCTACTGTAAAGGAGAGGCCAGCCATGTTTTCTTCGGGTGCAATTATACTTTCCAGTGCAGGGTTGTAGGAATTTAGAGGATTGAAAGCCTTGTTAAAGTCCAACTCCACCTGGTTTGAGCCTTCGTTGACAGAAATCAAAAGGTAGCGTCCTGCCGGATGACTTTGTATTCCGGAAGTCAGGTCTTTAAAAGGAATAAATAACTGACCGGGTGCATCGGCGAAGTCATTGAGATTTCCTGTCTTGTAAACGACCAGTTCAAAACTTTTACCATCAAAACCAAACCTCGCAATTCCAAATCTTTCTACACCAACATTCCGGCCGGTTGAAGTGTTGAGTTGAACAACTGCCGGTGTACTATCCTTCACGAGAATACCTGATATCCGGTACCTTTCATCAACCGGAAAATACGATAGTCCGGTAAAAGTAGAAAGCGATAAGGAGGTCAGCGGTGATGTGGCTGAGTTTTTGAAAAGATTGTCTTTTTCAAGTCTTTGCTGGTTGATCTGGTCAGCATAGGATAATGTGTTTTTACTCATAAATTGTGGGTTTTATATTATATTGAAGAAACATAAAGCTGGTTAAGTTGTTCAAATTTATATTTTTGCATGTTGGAAAGTTGATGTTCATTAGGATTTAGTTCGTAACAAATAAATGAAATCATACAAAAAGTGGCTTTCAGTGCTTTTAATTACTGCATTTGGGTTGTGTACCCAAATCCGGAGTTACGCCTCAACTCCTGATAGTCTCTTGATTTTATATGGCGCCCACCCATACGATGTATCGCTTTCTGATACCCTTTCTGAAGAAGTTTTCAGGACCATTTACGATGATCCCAACCAGGCTATACTTCTTGCAGAAAAGGTCCAAAAAATTTCCGAAAAGAACCTGAATCACAAAACAACGGCAAAAATGCTGATGTACATTGGAATTGCCTATGACTTCAAAGGTATGTACGACTCTTCATTTAAAAAATACGATCAGGGACTTAATGTAGCCGAAGTGAATAACCTCGATGAGATCAGGGGGGATTTGTTGAACAACTACAGCATTACCCTTGCCATTGTTGGTGAGATGGGGGCATCAGTGGATTGTGCACTCAAAGCACTTTCGATATTCGAAAAGTCAGCCGACAGTACACGTCTGGCAAAAATTTACAACAATCTTGGGCTGCGTTACAGCGAGATGGGTTTCAAGGAGAGTGCACTGGATTATTATTTAAAGGCAACTGCCATCAACGAACGCTGGGGCGATACCGCAAGACTTGTTTACAATTATGGAAACATAGGCCTGTTATATTACGACCTGAACGATTTTGACCCTGCACTCGAATACCTCAGTAAATCGCTCAACTTGCAGGATACGGTGAAAAACAGGCTGGAGTATTCCATTTCATTGCACTATCTGGCATTGGTTTATCAACGGATAGGAAGGCATAATGATGCGTTTGAACTTGAGCAGCAGGCTTTCAGAATTGCTGCTGAACTGAATGATGAACTGGGTATGATTCCTATCCTCCAGGGTAAAGCCTCGATAAAAAGAAGCCAGGGTGATAGACAGACCTCACTTGCATATCTTCACCAGGCATTGGCCATTGCTCAGAAAATTGGCGCCAGGGCTTACCTGATTAATATTTATCAGGATCTGTCCGAAACCTATGCCGATAAAAATCAATTCAGGGAGGCTTTCAGGTACAGCAAACTTTACACTGATCTCAAAGATTCGCTCATGTCGTTGGAAAAGAACAAGGCGGTTGAGTTAATAACACAATTCGAAAAAGAGAACAAACAACGTGAAATCCAACTCTTAACCAAAGATTCGGAAATCCAGCAGTTAAGCATCAGAAGGCAGAAGATTTTAAGAAACTCAATTGGAATTGTTGGATTATTATTGTTGGTCATGGCAATTTTACTCTTCCATCGCTACCGTTATGTGCGGAAGACAAACAGCCAATTGGAGGAGAAAAATCTTATTATCAACAAGGAAAAAGATCGCTCTGATAAATTGTTGCTCAACATTTTACCTGCTGAAACTGCTGAAGAACTCAAATTGAAAGGCTATGCAGAAGCTAAACATTTTGAACAGGTAACTGTCATGTTTACCGATTTTGTGGGATTTACGAAATTGGCTGAAACACTATCTGCACAAGACCTTGTCAGTGAAATCGACTATTGTTTTAAAAATTTTGACCTCATCATTTCCAAGTACACCATCGAAAAGATTAAAACCATCGGCGATTCATACATGTGTGCAGGTGGATTACCGGTTGTAAATACTACCCATGCAATAGATGTGGTGAACGCCGCTATTGGTATACAGCGATTTATGCTTAACCTGAAAACTGAACGTATAGCATTAAACAAGCCATATTTTGAGATACGAATCGGGATTCATACTGGTCCGTTGGTAGCTGGTGTAGTCGGCATCAAAAAATATCAGTACGACATCTGGGGAGATACCGTCAACCTTGCCTCCCGAATGGAGTCTAGCGGGCAACCCGGAAAGGTCAATATCTCACAATCAACCTGGGAGTATATTAAGGACAAGTTTACTTGCGTTTACCGGGGTAAGATTGAAGCAAAAAATAAAGGCTCAATTGATATGTATTATGTTGAAATGTAGATATTTAAGATGTGTTATAATCTATGACCTTTATTTTAATCTGATCAGAAATGAAGAATAAAATGAATGAAGAATTCAATCGTATCGTTTTTTTGTATTTTTGAGGCTGTTATTTTAAAAGAATTAATTCTCACCGTTAAATTTTGAACACATATTATGAGTACAGATTACAAAAAAATCCTTGAGATGGCCATTGGTAATGAGATTGAAGCCCATGATTTTTACATGCATGCAGCTTCCAGATCCAAAAATGAATTACTGAAATCAATCTTCACCGAACTTGCTGAAGAAGAAGAAAAGCACAAGAGAACCCTCGAAGGTTTTCTAAACAATCAGTCGCTGAAGTTGAATTTTCATGTCACTGCACCCGATTACAAAATTGCTGAAACCATCGAGCTGCCTAAACTTACAACCGAAATGTCATTTGCCGACGGCGTCGCTTTAGCGATTAAGAAAGAACAGGAAGCTATGGAGATGTATCAGAAATTTGCTGATGCAAGTTCGGATGTGGAGCAACAGAAAATTTTCCTTGAACTGGCAACGATGGAGTTAGGTCACAAGGTGAAACTCGAAGATATTTATGTGGATACCGCTTATAAAGAAGTTTGGTAATCAACACCTTGCATGCTTTTCAGCAAAAAAAATCCGATGGTTACGTTCATCGGATTTTTTTTAGGGTAAGTTTAAGCTCTTCTATACCATCCAGGGATGTCGAACACTTTACAAACGTTCCATTTTTATTTTGTGGCCCAAAGAGTCAATAAGCAAATGATAACGTGTAAGTTCATGATTGCGAACAATAAGTTCGTAATTCATGGTTTCAGAGGCATAAACAGCGATACAGTTCATGATCTCGAAATCCTCTTCAAGGTTGGTTTTTACAAAATAGGGTATTTCAGGAACAGGCGTATTAATCCGGCATTCGACCAATTTTCCGTTTTGATCGAATCTTGCAATCTTTTCAATATCCTGATCAAAAAAAAGGGCTTCGTAAAGTTCGCCATGGTTGCCCCATTCAATACTTTTGGCTTTTGAAAAATGTTTAGAAAGGCTCTGTTTTACAGCCTTTGGAATACGGGGGCCACCTCGCTTAAATATTTTGGCTAAAAAATCCATTCTTAAATTTTGGTTTTATCTTTTGACGTCAAAGGAGGGAAAAGTAACACAATGATCAGGAATAATGACCGTATAAAGTTTTGTAAAGAAAGATCAGCCTTGCTCTGGCGCGCATAAGCCGCATTTTCACCGCACTCTCGGTAAGCCTCATAGATGAAGCGATGTCTTTTAGCGACAGGTCATCCTGGTATTTCATCATTAAAAGGGCTTTTTCTTCCGTATGTAACCGGTCAAGTAACTCGAGTAACCTTGTATAATGAAGATCGGTCAGGTCTTCTTCTGTTACATCAACAATTTCAGGTAGTTCGTGCTCCTGATTCCATTCAGGATAGTGTAATTTTTTATTCGTCCTGAGATAATCGATGCAATAATTGTAAGTGATCGAATAGACCCATGAACTGAAGGAGGAATTTCCCCTGAAGCCTGATAACTTCTCGAAAACCCTTGAAAGAATATCCTGGGCAAAAATTTTTGATAATTCCCTGTTTTTTAAGAGGCCATAGCTCTTTTCAAGTACTTTGTGATAGTACCTTTTGTATAAGATGCTGAAAAGTTCAGTCGCCCCATCCCAGGTGATTTTTTGCACCAGTTCCTCATCCGTCAGTTTATCATAGTCTTTTGTTTTCATACCCGATTTTCAAGTGCGAAAATAAAAAAAATAATGACAGGTGTTTAATTTGGTTACTTTTCTTTCAAGTACCGTCTAAATAATAGTTCAAAAAAGTGCTTTTAGCGCTATCATGTGAATAATAATCGCTATAGCATTGAAAATAAACATTTTAATACACTTTTTACATTTATTTAATTTTTATCAAAACATGAAAAAGCAAGTTTTATTGGTAGTTGCAGTCTTAGCAATGGTTGTGTTGACAACAAGTTGTCAAAAAGTTCCACAGGAACAAATTGATGCTGCAAAGGCAGCAGTAGAATCAGTAAAAGCAGTACAAGCCGATCTTTATGTACCGGCTGAGTATGCAGCACTTCAGGATTCACTTCAGGCAGTATTGGCTGCAGTTGAAATCCAAAAATCCAAAACATTCAAGAATTTTGATGCAGTTAAGTTACAACTTGAAGGCATTATGGCGACTGTTCCACAGGTTACCGCAAACGCTGCCGCTGCAAAAGAGCAGGTTAGGATTGCAACTGAGGGAGAAGTTGTGGCCATCAACACTATTCTTGAAGAAAACAGAGTTCTGATTACTAAAGCTCCAAAGGGCAAAGAAGGCGCTGCTGTATTGGAAGAGATTAAAAATGAGATGACACTGATTGAAACTGCAGTTGCTGAAGTTAACCAAATGCTGGCAAACGGTGATTTCCTTGGTGCTCAGGTTAAAGCAAAAGCTGCCAAAGAAAGCGCAATGTCCATCAATACCGAGCTAACCGAAGCCATTGCCAAGGTTAAAAGGTAGGTGTTAGACGACTGACATCAGATAGTTAAAGAAAATCCCCGACGTATGTTGGGGTTTTTTTTAGATTATAGTTACCACTTTAAAAGAGGAACTTAGCTTTAATGCTTTTGCGAAACGTGGCAATATAAAATTTTAGCACTCTATTGCCGTTTTGTTTTGGTTTAATAGGTGGATTTATTCATAAATAACTTGATCGGATTTAATGAGGAAGCTTTTAAAAGGTATATTAATAGCAGGTATTATAGTAGTAGTAGGAGGTGTAACCTCAATCATTGCTATTAATATGAAACCTGACCCTCCGGTGGTTGAGATGGATCAGGCCAGACTGGCTTTAGCAGCTGCGCGAAATATTAAGGCTGAAACTTATGCACGCGAAACATTTGAGCAGGCGCGACTACTTTATGACTCAGCAATGGCTTGCTGGAACAGGGAGAATTCGAAATTTTTCCTTAACAGAGATTTTTCAGGAGTAATTCAGATGGCAAAATTGTCAGAACAGACTTCTGCTTTGGCAGCTGAGTTGTCCTTAAAATCATCCAGCACCATTGAAGCAACCGTGAAAACAAAATTAAAGTACCTATCAAAATTAGTTGATGAGGTAAATGTTTTATCTCGCTTTCCATTGTCACCAAGGATAATGGATCGGTTGGCTAAAGGGAAACTGGCACTCAGTGAAGGACAAGCTGCTTTTGCACAGGATATGCTGGTACAATCGAACCTAAAAGTTACCGAAGCAGAGACTCACCTGGAAGTTGCACACAAAGAAGCCTACAAAGTAATTAATAACTATTTTGGCCATTATAATACATGGAAATCCTGGAAGGAGCAGACAATAAGGGAGTCGAAGCAGAAGAAAATCACCAGTATTCTGGTTGATAAATTTGCCGGAAAATGCTATGTCTATAAAAATGGCCAATTAACCAATGAGTTTGATGCTGAGTTGGGTAAAAACTGGATCGGTGATAAACGTCAAAAAGGTGATCGTGCCACTCCGGAGGGGCTTTACAAAGTCGTTGATAAGAAGGAGGGACACAGAACCAAGTACTATAAAGCCTTGCTCATTAACTACCCTAATGATGAAGATAAAAAGCAGTTTAATGCTGAAATCGCCAATGGAACGCTGTCAAAAAAATCAAAGATCGGTGGATTGATCGAAATTCACGGAGACGGAGGCAAAGGGACTGACTGGACAGATGGTTGTGTTGCACTGACAAACAGTGATATGGACAAAATTTACAAGTTGGTGCAAAATGGAACTCCTGTTACAATTATTGGATCAGCAGTAAGTTTGGATGTAATTCTCAACGACAAAAAGCAGTAATGAAAATGACAACTGTCAACTCACCATCAATTTCGCGAAGTGATAGGTCAAATACGGTACATGGAGAGGAAATTTCTTTTAAGGGAATGTTTTTGCAAAACAGGGCTGTAAAAATCACATTGACGATTTTATTTACTGTATTGGGAACCATGATATTTGCTCTGTTTTCAATCTGGTTTATCCTATTTGGCACACCTGTTACACAGGAGTTCTTTGTAAAACAAAGTGCTATACCGGTCATCTCTGATTCCATTTCCCAAGTTGATAAACAATATGATCAGGACATTGCTTCAGCAAGGAAAGAACTCCAAAAGCTAAACACAACCTATACTTCGCTAACACCAAGTCAACCATTTTTGGTGATTAACACAACCAAAAATCATTTCTTTTTATACAATAAAAAAGAGGTAATCAGAGAAGGATTTTGCAGTTCGGGAAGTTATATACAACTCAAATCAAATGATGACCGTGAGTGGATATTCAAGACACCCAAAGGAATGCGCACGGTAAAAGGTAAAACGACATCGCCTGTTTGGAGGAAGCCCGACTGGGCATTCATCGAAGATGGGCTCCCTGTACCCTCTGGTGATCACCCTTCGAGATATGAAAGAGGTGTATTGGGTGATTATGCGCTGAGTCTTGGCGACGGTTACCTGATACATGGAACCATTTACAAGCGATTTCTTGGAATGCCTGTTACACATGGCTGTGTCAGGCTAAGTGATGACGATCTGGAGCAGGTTTACAAAACCCTCAGCATTGGTTCAAAAGTTTATATATATTAATGGAAAACCCGCAAATGCAATCCAATCATTCTGAAAGAGTAAAAAGCCGAAGGCGGTTTTTTTGGTTTATAGCTTCACCTATATTTCTGATTATTGTTTTTATGGTGTATTATCTTTTCATTAATGTACAGTCTGCTAATCGCTGGGTTAACGATTTCAATGCAAGGTATGAAGCAGAGTTGATAGAAAAGAATTTGCCCAGGCAAGCGTATTCAGGTGATTCTACGTATCTCTCATTGCAAAGACAAATTGCTTTTACCAAGTCACGTCTTGCTCTCACCAAGGCTGATCCCATTGGATTGAGCATAAATTTGACTGACAATATTGCAACCCTTGAAGTTAATGGAGTTACTGTGCATTCAACCGATATTTTGGATTTCAATATTAGCCGGAGCCTTGATGCCATTGATCCATTATGGCTTGCAACAGAGCTATCTAAACCGCTTCAGATTGTAAGTTCACGCGCCACTATTGCCAAAGAACCCATTATCGTGAAAACTGCGCCCAAAGACACCCTTGAAGCTGCAAACCTGGCCACGGTTCCTGATACGGCAACAAATATTCCAGTATTCTTCGAACTAACTTTTAACAATGGCTTCCGAATGGTTGTGCTGCAGGAGAAATCTGAAATTAATAAATATGACAGGGAACGTTTAAAGTTTCTTGCTTTACCTGCTTTCCAGCGATTTCGGAGTAACCTGAAGAATATGTTAAAATTTAAAACCCCCGACTACTCCCCTGAAATAAGGCTAACTGTTACCGGCCCGGAAGCACGCACCATTTACAGGGCAATTCCTGAAGAGGGATTAGTGTCCCTGCGTTTGCGATAGCCAAAGATCTTTAGACATCAGGGGATTTAACCAGCTTCAGATTTTTCTTGAGTTTTCATCCCTCCAAAAGTTCGATACTGAAAAACCAGTATCCGGCTGTCATAGCTTATCTTATGGAGTATCACCGTCCATTGGTGGGATTGGTTGCTCTTCGTCATCTGAATCGGCCTGAAAGCGGAAGCCAAGCCTTTTGCCGGTTCTGATTTTCATATTGTCCAGCGTCGTCTGAATTTCATAGACGCTTAGGACTTTAACCTGTTCATAGGGCGGGGTAAGCAGGTCAAAATTCAATGTGTAAGTGATTGCGGACTGGATAATAGTTTTGGCTGCTTCATCATTCATTTGTGCAACGTCAAAACTACGGTATAACAAACCTATTTCACGCTTCCCTTCGATGAAGTAGTGATTGTCCTTATTGATAAAAACCCTCCCGATCAGGTAGCCGATGTCGTTGATGCGCTTGTACTTGAATGAATCACCCAGGAAATTATAAATGTTAATGATACCGCAATAGGATCTGTCTTTGTCATCGGTGATATATGGCATGTTCATCAGTTGGTGTGAACGAGGGAACTCAAATACATTCGTGTGCATCATAAAAATGAGGATGTCTCCGCCAAATTTCAGTTCGACTTCAAATTCTCCCCGGTTTTTATACTCAAAAGGAATATACCTCTCACCCTGCACATCGAGTTCCTGGTATTCCTTAACCAGCTTTTTAATGATCTTTTTAAACTTATTAAAAGTTTCGTACGTGTTGTAATAGACATATTGTTTGAGCGATGATTTTTTGATGATCGCTTCAAAAAGTTGCATCGATTCGTCTTTTTGCTCCATAGTTTTACATTTAAAACAGGCAGATAACTAGAAATTATTCGAAGGTAAAAGTAAGCATAAAAATCTTTGAGCGCAGGCTTTCTATCCCTTCTGTATATAAATTATTCTCTCTCAGCAACATATCTTTCATTCCATAAGACATCGAAAGTTCGACGCCAAATTTAAACCAGTTCATGTAAAAATCGAGCCCCGTACCCAGAACAAAATTGCTGTCCGTTCGGTAGAGTTTTGGTTCATAATTGTTTTCTTCTGTTTTATTGGCTTGTGAGGCAAGGTCGAAACTAAATTTGATGCCGGTAAAGATATAGGCTCTCATGTTGTATGCCCGCTTGGATTTGTACTTCAGGTATAAGGGGAAATCAACGAAAGTTGAGTTGATCTTTTGGTTGATCACGCGTGAAATCGTAGTGTCGCTACCATCAAAATCTTTCTTGTAAAGCCTTGTGTCGTATTGCAGGTCTCTGCTTCCAAATGACAGACTGGGGATAAAGCGAAGGTTGAAATATTCACCAATGTTCTTATCGCCGACTATTCCAACGGTAAAGCCAAGGTGTGGAACGGCCTGAATTCCATAAACTGAAGCTGAGTCAACATCTGCTACACCAAGGTCGAATTGCGGTAATTGGGATCCTTTGAAATACATTTGGTGGATATCTTCATTTGTCTTTAATACAAATCCCATTTGGTTGGCAGCCAGAATGAAACCAAAATGCAACGGGTCATAATCGTACAGTTTAAGGTTGGGAACTTTGTTTGCCTGCGGAAAAAGCGATATGCTTATTAGTAAAAGTGTGATTGTGGTTGCAACCTGCGAAATCCTTTTATGGCTCAAATGAAGAAGTTTTAAAAATTCCCTGTGATAACGACTATTAAAAGGTTTTATTTTTCTTTATCAATCAGAGCTTTCGGTTGAGAAGCTCTGACATTAGTTTTGTGCGGTCAACAGGAACAACACCTACCATTTCGCAAACCTGACCGCCGGCAAGATTGCTTATTGCTGCTATTTCATAGTCAGTCATCCCGGCTGCCAATGCCAGACAGGCAAGACTCACCACTGTATCGCCTGCACCCGAAACATCAGCTATCGAGCGTAAATGTGCCGGGATATGCTGGTCGGAGTAGGTACCGTCGGAGTGCTGTCGACTGATGAAGATACCATCATCCGAGAGTGTTGCAAGGATTAAGGCTGTGTGAAGTTTTTTGTGCAGCAAACGAACCGCTTGACGCAATTTGTCAATAGTGAACCCATCCAGAGAAACACCCAATCCTTCCGAAAGCTCCTTGATATTGGGTTTGAATAGGGTTACATTGCGGTAGTTGGAGAAGTTTCTCTTCTTCGGGTCTACTACGATGGGAATCTTCATTTCCCCGGCCAGTTCAACAATTTTACAAATCAATCCCGGCGTAATTACTCCTTTGTCATAATCCTGGAATACGATGGCGTCAATTCTTACGGAGTTGATGATTTGTTGGATCAGCGCTAAAAACTTTTCATGATCATCAGACTCGAGTGGTGTATTCACCTCTTCATCCACCCGCAACATTTGGGTATTATTCCCGATCACCCTGAATTTGGTTGTTGTGATCCTTTGCGAACTCTGAAGGATACCCTCGGTAAAAAGGTTGTTATCTTTCAAAAGACGGTTAAAAACAACAGCTTTATCGTCTTTTCCAATAACCGAGCAAAGATAAGGTCTTGCGCCAATAGCTCTAAGATTCAGCGCTACGTTGGCCGCACCTCCAAGCCGGTTGGTTCGTCTTGTCACTTCAACTACAGGAACCGGGGCCTCAGGGGAAATTCTGTTGACTTTGCCCCAAAGATAGGAGTCAACCATCACATCGCCAATTACCATTACCGATAAAAGGCCGAACCGTTCGAAAATGTCGTTGACTTGTTCTGGAGTATAAGTGATCATGGCTTAATATTTTTTAGCACAATGCTTCCAGTGCTTCTTTTATTCTCCTGACAGACTCATGAATTTCGCCGGTGGAACAGGCATAGGAGAAACGGATATGGTTTTCGCATCCGAACGCCGAACCGGGTACAAGCGCCACATGGGCTTTGTCCAGAAGGTAAAGGCAAAGATCGGTGTCGTTTGCTATTTGTGTTTTGCCGTCAGATTTTCCGAAATACCATGAGATTTCAGGAAAAACATAAAAAGCGCCATCTGGAACGTTTGTTTTCATTCCACGCACATTACCAAGGAGTTGCAACAACAGGTCTCTTCTTTCCCGAAACTGTTGTTTCATCACCTGCATTTCCTTTAGTTCTGAAGGATTTGCCTGCAATGCTTTGAGCGCAGCCATCTGTGAAATAGAGGAGGCTCCGCTGGTATATTGGCCTTGCAGCGTGTTACATGCTTCGGCTATGGCTTTATTGGAGGCAGAATAACCAATCCGCCAGCCGGTCATGGCAAAACCTTTGGAAACGCCGTTGATAGTGATCACGCGATCTTTGATAAAATCAAACTGAGCGATACTTTCATGTTTCCCATTGAAATTGATCTGTTCATAAATCTCATCCGAGATGATATAAAGGTCTTCTTTCTTAGCTAAAACCTTTGCTATGGCCTCGAGTTCTCCTTTCGTAAATACAGAGCCGGAAGGATTGGAAGGAGAACTGAATATGAATACTTTTGATTTGTCCGTCATGTGCTTTTCAACTTGGTCGGCCGTCACTTTGAAATCCTGTTCGATGGTGGAAGGGATGATCACTGATTTTCCATCGGCCAGTTTGACCATTTCTGGATAAGAGACCCAGAAGGGCGCCGGTATCATGACCTCGTCACCTGGATTTACAAGGCAAATCAATGAGTTGGCTATGGATTGCTTGGCGCCTCCCGAGACCACGATCTGGCCAAATGAGTAATCGAGATCGTTTTCCCGCTTCAGTTTGGCAGCTACAGCCTTTCGCAACTCATTGAAACCTGCAACGGGTGAGTAGTGTGTAATGTTATTATGGATTGCCTCAATAGCTGCTTCTTTAACACAATGTGGTGTGTCGAAATCCGGTTCACCAATGCTCAGGTTAATGATGTCATAACCGGCTTCTTTCAATTCCCTGCTTCTTCGGGTCATCAGCAGCGTGGCTGATTCTGACAAACTGTTTACACGGTCAGAGAGATGTTTGTGAATCATTTCAATATGTTTTGACAAAAAATTAATGAAGGCGCAAAAGTATTAAAAAACCCACAGCAATCAGCGATGGGGAAAAGAAAATGTAAAAGGAGTCCGGATGTTAATTTTATTCGTCTTTGTTGAAATTTGCCGTGGTTGCCACCCAATGAAATTTATCGTTATTGGTGAAATGGTTCATCGTTTTCAAACCTGCCAGATTTAGACAACTCTGACTGTGGTTAACCTTTGATTCCAGGTGTATGCCAGTGGGTTACACTAATTTGCTGTTTTAATTGAATTTGATACTTTTGCATCACATATTTTTTAAAGCTAATCCTATGGATGTTTTCATCGAAATCCTACCATACACACTTCCGCTTTTAATTGTTTCCGGTACTGTCCTGATTGTTATTCGCTTGTTTTTCAAGCAGGAAAAGGATCGGTCGGTCAGCTTACAAAAAGCTGAAGCTCTAAAAACCATCCTGCCACTGCGGCTTCAGGCGTATGAACGGATTATCCTCTTTCTGGAACGGACGGAACCATCGCAGGTTATATCGCGACTCCTGCCTCATCATATAACAGCCAGGGAGTTGCAACATGAAGGTATTTTATCCATCCGTCAGGAATTTGAACATAACTTTACCCAGCAGTTATATATTTCGGAAAATGCCTGGGAAGCGGTGAAACTGGCTAAGGAGTCCGCCATTCACCTGATCAATAAGTCGTTTGCTGATTTAAAAGAAAATGCCACTGCCGGAGATATGGCTATGCATATTCTTCAACAGGAGAATTCGGTTGCATCAAAAAATATCGAAATGGCTATCCGACAGATTAAGGTTGAAGTTCAGGATTTATTCTGAAACTCCAATCCTGGGTATTTTTTTTCCATTCCTTCATAACGAGGCAGGCGCAATCCTTCAATGGTTTTTGACACGAGGTTGCATTTCCCTGTTGCAATAAGTTTTCCTTCTTTGTTTTCTAGTTTTAAACCGACATTAATCATCGTGTTACCTTCTCTCAGGATATGTGCCGTGACTGCAACGGTTTCACCCGCATTCACTCCTTCAAGATAGTCAAGGTAAAAGTTTACCGCGACATAAAGTTTGTCTTTTCCCAGGCTGTAAACCGCTACTCCGAGCGTATCGTCCATCATGGTGGCAAACACTCCTCCCTGCATAGTGCCAAGCGGATTGGTCATTTCTTCCCTTACAATATATTCAATGGTAGCTTTTCCCAATTCAATAGTGATGAGTTTTCCATTAAGCCACCTTCCGATAGGAGATGGGGAGTTGTTGAGGTGCTTTCCGACGAGTGTTTTCAAAAATTCAAGAATTGAATTTGCCATGTTGAGTTGGATTAAATGAATATGGAAAATTTTGTAGCTGTAGAGACAAGGCATGCCTTGTCTCTACAGCATGCCTTGTCTCTACAGCATGCCTTGTCTCTACAGCATGCCTTGTCTCTACAGCATGCCATGTCTCTACAGCATGAAAATAAATTATCCGGATTATTGACTGCCATTCCCGTTTTTCTGATAATTATAAATAAGCTTCAATAGATGATCATATTTTTTGTAAATCATGGAGCGTCTCAACTTAAGTGTTGGAGACAATTCGCCTGATTGTGGCGACCATTCTTCGCAAACGAGTTTGAAACGTTTAATTCGTTCATGTTCACTCAGGGTAATATTAGTCACATCAACTTCTTTCTGGTATTTGGCAATGACGGCAGGATTCTTCACCAATTCTTCGTTATCCCTGAAATGAACCTTGTGCTTTGAAGCCCAGAAGTGAAGATGGTTAAAGTTGGGAGAGATCAGTGCACTGGCAAATTTTTCATTGACTCCGACTACCATAATCTGCTCTATAAAAATGGATTCTTTGAATTTATTTTCGATCAATTGAGGTGCAATGTATTTACCTGAGGATAATTTAAAAATCTCCTTTTTACGGTCGGTAATTTTCAGGAATTTGCCCTCTTCAAGATATCCAATATCGCCTGTATGAAACCACCCGTCCTTATCAATTACTTCGGCAGTGTATTCCGGGTCTTTATAATAACCAAGCATCAGGTTTGGACCTTTAACCATGATTTCGCCATCTTCAGCAAACTTCAGTTCCACCCCTTCGAGTATGGGGCCTACAGTGCCGAATTTAATTTTTGGCCAAAAGGGATAACCCACGGCAATCACGGGCGAGGTTTCAGTTAGGCCATAACCCTCCACAACTCTCATTTTGGCAGCCCAGAAAACCCTCGAGAGCCTTGGTTGCAATGCAGCTCCTCCAGAAATAATTACTCCGATTTTTCCGCCAAGAGCTTCCCTCCATTTACTGAAAACCAGTTTGTCGGCAATTTTTAGCTTAAACTCATATATTGCGCCATTTTGCCCGTTAAGCTCATACCTGAGGCCAAGTTTTAATGCCCAGTTAAAAATCGCTTTTTTTACCGGAGATAAGTCTTTTCCTTTGGCCACGATTTTGTCATACACTTTCTCGAGCATCCTCGGAACAGTTGAGAACCCATTAGCACTTAGCTCCTTGATGTTGGCGGCAATCGTACCCATATTTTCAGCATAATAAATACTGATGCCAAGGAACTGGTAATGGTAGTTCAGCATCCGTTCGTAAATGTGGCATAGCGGCAAAAAGCTCAATACCTTGTGTTCATGATTCAGTGGCTGAACTTTTGATGTGGCGATAAAATTTGTAACCAGGTTCTTATGCGACAACATCACACCTTTAGATGTGCCGGTAGTCCCCGACGTATAGATTATTGTAGCCAGGTCATCTGGCCTGATAGAGGCTTTGATGCTGTCGAACTGCTCTTTAAGTCTGTCATGGTTGGTTTCGCCCAGTTCGATAATTTCAATCCAGTTAGGAACACCCTCAACTTCGTTGAATGTAAAAACATGCTTAATCGTATCAATGCCCCTGATGATATCTTCCAACTTGGTATAGAGCGACTTATCTGAAATGATCAGGGCGTTTGCATCGGAATGGGTAAGAATATGTTTATATTCCTCGAGGCTGATGGTTGGATAAATGGGTACGTGAACAATTCCCGTCTGAAGCATACCCATATCGGCAAAATTCCACTCAGGCCGGTTATTGGTAACCGTAGCTATTTTGTCACCTTTCTTAAAGCCAAGGGCAAGCAAACCAATCCCAAAATAATTGGAAATTTTGATGTAATCATTGGTGCTGTATTTCACCCATTCGCCGTTCTTTTTGCCGGCAAGTGCATCCTCTTTCGGAAATTTGGAGGAATAGTGATCGAGCAAATCAAAAATTCTTGTGACTTCCATGTTGATTATTTTTTGTTGTACAAAAATAATTTTATTTCACTCCTTTTTATGTTTCTTTCAAAATTTAAGATTTAACTGATCCGGTAAAAATATCAAACCTCCACTAAATAAAGGTATGACAAAGTAAGTTGTTAAATGTTAAAAATAACTAATCGACAATCTTTTACTTTAGTTTTAGTTTGATTTGCAATATTTTTTACTTGTAAGGCAGATACATTATACTCGTTTTGATAGTTTGTAATCTCATCAGGGACGGTTTCTTCCGGTTTAAATTTCTCCAGAAATTAATCATCGCTGCTTTAATTATGCTGGCCGATGGCTCATCTAGGCTTACTGCACAGGTAAATTACGGGCTTTCGGTAAGTAATTTTGGCGGCATAAATGCAGTGCAACTGAACCCAACAGCCCCTGTAAATTCTAAAGTTTTTCTCGACTTCAACTTCTTCGCCTCAGGCTTTTCGGTTTCCAATAATTTCGCCTTCATTCATAAGGACGATGTAAACCTGCGGGGCATGATAATGAATAACCCAGTCTTTCCATCATCAGAAACCCGGGGGGAAGGAATTGATTATACAACGGATATTGAAGTGGTTAATGCTTTCATCCGGACTGAATTGAATGGTCCGTCGTTTTCAATGTCTTTTGGAAATCAATCTGCCGGGTTTTTCTCCCGTGTTGTCCTTGCGAATTCAGTCCGGAGATTGCCGGTTGATATTGCAGTTTTAATGTTTGAAGGGCTTGATTATGAACCGCTTCAAGACACAGCAATTACCGGGGATGATTTTTACGCCGGGGCGATGGGCTGGGCAGAGTTCGGACTTAATTATGCCGTGGTTTTCAAACAGGATTTTTTAAGCAACTGGTCTGCAGGCGCCAACGTTCGGCGACTAATTGGTCACTCAGGTACTTATTTGAGCGCACGGAATGTTGATTTCACTTTAGGCGCCGATAGAAATTTGGATATCAGGAATCTGGATGCAGGATATGGCTTTGCAGTGCCAGTCGATTATAATACCAATGAATATCCCGGGCCTGATCCCCTTTTCAAGGGACGTGGAGTGGCAATGGACATTGGTATAAGTTACCGGAGGAATCGTGAGATGAAATTGTTGTCCGACCCGGCTAAGTATTGCCAATACAGTTATCAGCCTTATCTTTATAAAATCGGTATTTCGTTGCTCGACATAGGGAGTATTTCCTTTAAAAACCAGGCACAGGAACATGATTTTGATAATGTTTCTGCAAATTGGCAACGCGTTGACACCACCGATTTCAATAGCCTGAATGAGTTTACTCAACAGTTGAGCAATGTTTTCTACGGTAACCCCGAAACTTCACTGGTCGGGATGGACAATATGAGAATAAACCTTTCCACTGCATTGAGCCTGCAGGCCGACTATCAATACTACCCCGACTGGTACCTTACTGGTGTTTTGGTATTACCTGTCAAAACAGGTAATTATCAGGTACATCGGCCTGCCCATGCCTATTTAGGTTTAAGATATGAAACCGATCGCTATGAAGTAAATTTGCCCGTTTCCTTTTACAACTTTGAGAAACTTCGGGTTGGGCTTTATGGACGATACAGCTATTTTAGTATTGGAACAGATAATCTCGCATCATTTTTTGCTGCAAACGATCTTTACGCGCTGGATTTCTATTTTTCAATAAAATTTCATTTGCAAAAAGGATATTGCAACAGTTATAAATCAACAAAAGATTGCAGAAATCTTTCTTTTTAGAAGGTTTTGGCAGTTTTTTTTAGTTTGAAAGCAATGATCAAAATCAAAAAATATTATTTTTGCAGCCCGTTCTTTCACTGAAATTTTGAATTAGCGACCTAAAAGCGACCTGATTTACACTCATGGTTAGGTTTTATTGTCAGAGAAAAATACATGGTGCATGTAGCTCAGCTGGTTAGAGCATCGGATTGTGGTTCCGAGGGTCGTGGGTTCAAGTCCCATCTTGCACCCTAAGCCCCGGTTTTCGGGGCTTTTTTTTTGACTTTGAGTTGTCTGAATAACTATGTTGGCAAGGATTCTAAGGTTGTGAGGAGTTGAAGGGTTTATTTCTTTTGTTCTTCCGGGAAACTTAGCGTGTAAAGGAGTGCTTCCAATTGACGAACAAGATGTTTTTTCTCCTGGTTTGGATTGTAAACATATCCATCAAGAGTTATTACCCTGTTTTTACGGGGGTCAACCAAGGTGTAACTTATAAATGGGCCTCCCATAAAATCCCCTTCAAGATCCCATAGCCCGCGCATTTCGACAGCAAAATGGCCATTAAAATCAATGCGCCTGGTTACCGGAGGTTCGAATGTTGAAATTTTCATGTATGATCCATCAACAGGACCTGGAACATGATTCATCGTGAAATCGTTCCGCCGGCTGATAATTTGTTCGGGATCGAAGGCGATGGTGTCGGTGTAGGGATAGAAGTAGATGAGGATGCCCTGGCCGAACTGTTGCGCTTCGCGGCGAAGCCAGATGAAATCTTCAGTTTCGGATGCAACGAAGAAACTTTGGGGTATAAGGATGTCAATGCCAAATTTATTCAATAGATGGTTTTTGATTTTCATGTCAGGGATTGTCCCGTAGGCCAGAGCTGCACGGGTACGTTCATTGGCATTGAATAACTCGATGAAGGCCTCTTTGTGTTGTTCAAATTCATTTAAAAAGGTTTGTTCATCGGCGACAGTCATCTTAATCACCCGTTGTGGTTTAGCCCAGAAATCTGCATAGGTTTCAATCACCGGTTGAGCGAATGATGGGTTGATATCGACGATAAAGATGTTGTGGTGGGTCTTAAACATCTGTGAAAAGTTAGGCTCAGGAATATGAGCAATATCATAAGTCTTTTCCGGTTGTGGTAAACCCTCTAAAATTTGACCGAAAAATCCGCTGATTTCGGATCCGGTGTTACCTTTCCATGTAGCCTCGCTGTTCGTAACTACAAGTAATTCGTTGGTTTTTCCGGTTGATGGCTTCAAACCTGATCGATCTGCATCACAACCTGTAACGAGCAATGAAAAAAATATTAAAATAAAAGTTGGGTAGGAAACATTTAATAATTTGTCCATAGATGAATGTTTTTGGAAACCGGATTACTTTCAACCTGTGATGCTAACCTTTATTTTCTGACCCACCTTGAGGGATTGAGCATTTTTGATATTGTTGAGTCGTTTCAAATCTTCAACGGTTACCCCATTGTACTTTTTTGCAATGTCCCATAAGGTGTCGCCTGGTTTTACTACATAATAGATAAATTCAGTATCAGCAACAGATGATTTCTGAGCATTACCTGAAGAAGCTAAAGTCGTGGCAGCGTTAGAGTAAACAATCAATTTTTGTTTTGGGTAAATTGTATTGGATTTGAGATTGTTCCATTGCTTTAGATTACTCACCGAGCAACGGTATTTTGCAGCGATCGATCCAAGATTTTCACCACTTCTGACGGTATGTGTAGTCTGTTCTCCGGATTTGCCTGATCCAGATGCTGCTGTGGTTACATTTTTTCCTGATGTATTTGGTTGTACTAAAAGTTTCTGACCGGGATGAATGGTTGTGGAACGCAGATTGTTCCATGATTGAAGGCTGGATACTGAAGTTTTATATTTTCTAGCGATGCTGCCAAGTGATTCACCACTTTTTACAACATGCACCTCTCTTTTCTGCATTTCTTCAACTTGTGCAAGGAGTTTCTCTTTATCCAATCCCTGTTGGGTTTTATGGCTGTAAATTTCTTGCTCTTTCGAGACAAAATAGCCGGTCAGGCTGCGTGGTAAACGAAGTACATATTTATTATCGGGACTGGCAGGAATTAATCCTTCTTTGAAAGAGGGATTTAAGTATTGTAAATCCTGCGGAGAAATACTTAGAATCTCGGAAATCTGATCAAATGAAAGGACATCGTGCACATGCACAGTGTCGATGGCATTGTAGAGAATTCCCGGATGAACGGGATATAAATTGTGATCGGCAGCATAGTTCATCAGGTAGGCTACAGAAATAAACGCCGGGACATATCCCCGTGTTTCAGCCGGCAGGTATGGCCAGATTGCCCAATAATTTTTTACTCCACCGGCGCGCCGGATGGCCTTATTCACATTGCCTCCTCCAGAATTGTAAGCAGCAAGAACAAGCCACCAGTCCTGGTAAATATCGTAAAGGTCCTGCATGTGCTGACAAGCGGCAATGGTTGATTTATAGGGATCAAAGCGGTCGTCAACGTAAGAGTTTGATTCAAGTCCGTACATTTTTCCGGTTCTGTACATAAACTGCCATAATCCTTTTGCTCCTGCGTGAGAACCTGCAGTTGGTATCAGCGCCGATTCAACAACTGCAAGGTATTTCAACTCAAGTGGCATATTATATTGATCCAGAATTTCTTCGAACATCGGAAAATATACCTCTGCCAATCCAAGAATGCGTGATGTTAAACCACGTTTTCTTACCGTGTAAAGTTCGATAAAACTTTTTACAGTTTTGTTATAGGTCAATTCGAGCGGTGTTGTCCGGTTTAACTTCTCTATCCTTGCAGCATAAACCGAATCAGAAAAAATGGGAACATAATCTTCGGCGTAATTAAAAACATTGAGTGTATCGCGGTTAAAAAGTAATTCATTGTCATTGAAAAACTTCAGATTAACCAGATTATCCAACATGTATAAACTACGGGACTCATTGACAAGTTCCTCTGCAATCCTGCTGTCATTCATGCGATATTTCGAGAACATCGCAACGGTGTCATCAAAATCAAATGATTCAGGCAAATAGGTAGTGTCCGTTTCCGGTTCATCCGGGTTGTATGATTCATATTGAATAAAATCTTCTTCGCTAAATAGATTGGATTGACTTTCCAAATCTTTATTGTGCCTGAAGAATCGGTTTTTTTCTCTGGTCTCATCTTTTGCAACCGTTTCGGAAGATGTGCGGGAGGAACGGAAAATTGAACAACCTTGTAATGCAAAAAGGGTAAATATAATGGAGGTAAGAACAAGGGTTTTGATTCGAATGGTCATCAGCGCAATAATTTTTAAAATAAACGACTAAAACGAAATTTATTTTTAATGCTGCAAATTTAATCAGAATAATGATACCACTATGGATTCATGAAAGGTATAAAATGGGAATTAAAAACAGTAAGTACATTCGGTATGTGGTGAAAAGTAATTGAAAAGAACCGTAATCGTCATTCAATGACCAAGGTAATTGTTGAGAAGTTTTTTCAATTGAGCGTAATTATTTGTAACTGGTAATTCCGGGTAGTCGTCAATCACATTTTGTGGAGGTCGAAACAGGATTCCCACTTCAGCCTGTTTGAGCATGCTTATGTCGTTGTATGAATCTCCGAAAGCTATCACTTTGTATTCAAGACTTTGCAGTGCCTGGACTGTTTTTCTTTTTGGATCTTTTTGCCTGAGATTGTAACCAATAATATTATCTTTCTCATCGATAATCAGATTGTGACAAAACAAGGTAGGTCTCTCCAACTGTTTCATCAATGGATCGGCAAACTGACGGAAAGTATCTGAGACGATAATTAACTGAGTGATCTCTTTAAGCCAGTGGATAAAGTCAAGCGCTCCGTCAAGCGGTTTGATGGTTGCGATGACATTTTGGATGTCTTTGAGTTTCAGGCCGTGATCCGCCAGGATTTTAATCCTTTGGTTCATCAGCACATCGTAGTCACTGATGTCGCGGGTGGTAAGTCGCAGTTCAGGTATCCCTGTTTTTTCGGCAACATTAATCCAAACTTCCGGAACGAACACTCCTTCAAGGTCAGAACAGATTACGTACATCGGAATAATTTTTTGTTACATGAATGGATTTGCAAAAAAAGGAAAGTTTTGACAACCCGGTCACAAAAAACTATTTGAATTCCTTTTTAAGCATTTCTACCCATTTCTTAACGCGCTCGTCAGTAAGCTTTGATTGGTTATCTTCATCTATCACGAGCCCGACAAATTTACCATCCTTCACGGCTTCCGATTCGTCAAATTCATAACCCTCTGTTGGCCATGCTCCAACAACTTTGGATTTATCAGCGATCTGATTGTACAGCACACCGATTCCATCGGCAAAACTATCAGGAAAATTCTCCTGGTCGCCCAAACCGAACAATGCAATTTTTTTATTTCTCAGATCAGTCTGTTGAACCATTTCCATAAAATCTTCCCAGTCGTCCTGCATTCCGCCAATATCCCAGGTGGAGGTGCCAAAAATGAGGTATGGGAATTTGTCCAGATCAGTTTTTGAGGCATCCGCAACATCTAAAGTGATGGCATCGTTGCCAAATGCTTGTGCAAGCAATACTGCAACCTTTTCGGTGTGTCCGGTTGAGGAGCCGTAGAAAATTCCAATTTTTGCCATTTTACTTTGCTATTATTTTGTTTTTGATGAATTACTATTTTAAAACCTTCTACTTAACGCGATGATTGCAGATTTGTTCAGGAACACAACGCACTGAAACCAGGTTTTGTAATGATTTTACTGATTTACATTCGAAAGATTTGGAACAAATTATTAAGGTAAAAAAAGGAATTCCGGTTAAAATAATGGGTGTATTAAGATGGTCATTCTTATGTAAATCAAACCGGTATGAGGTTGTGGGCATTACTGGACTCGAACCAGTGACTTCCACCCTGTCAAGGTGACACTCTGAACCAACTGAGTTAAATGCCCTTCGTATTGCGCGGCAAAAATGCAATTTTTTTTTAAAATGGTGACCCAAATTTTTTTCAAGTAAAACAGCTGAAAAAATAGTGTACTTTTACCGTCGGTTAATATTCCAGTTTTGTTTTACCAAAAATCATTAAAAATGTCTTTACGCTTACACCTATTGCTACTCGGTCTGCTCATAGTTAATTTGCTTACTGCGCAAAACATTCGTTTATCCTACACTTTTGAACAGCCAGATTTTATTGACCGTCACGATGGCTTTGTTGAGCCTGTGATGAATAATTGCCATAATCTTGGCGATGAAGGATTCCCTTTTTTACCTGCATTTAGCGGGCAAATTCTCATCCATCAGGGAAAAGAGGTCGCTGAAATCAAAATTGTTTCAGTTAGTTATTCTGACGTGATCAGCGGAATTAACATTGTTCCTGCAGCACGGCCATTTCCTTTTTCTGAACCTGCACCTCCGGATTATCGCCCTCAGCCCAAAAACGATATTTATAATTCTATAAAATCTTATCCGGGATCGGTAATTTCAGATGTTTCAACGCAGTACCTGGCGGGATACTCCATTGCAGTGTTTAATATCTGGCCAATAGAGTTTAACCCGGCTGAAAAGAGCATCAGGGTAATTACCTCTATCGAAATTGAAATTGAAACCAGAGATACCAGGCAAGACTTCATTCAACCCGCTTTGCAAAGTGAAGTCACCGGGAGACGTCTGGCCTCGGTCGTTTCCAACCCTGAAATGGCTAAAAATTATATCTTCAATAGTTCAAGGGATACTGACCAGATTGATATGCTAATCATCACTAAAGGCACATTTGTGACTGCTTTTACTGAATATGCAAATTATAAAACAGAAAGAGGTTTCATTACAGAAATTGTTACGACTGAAGATATTTATGCAAATTATCCGGGCAGCGACAACCAGGAGAAAATAAGGAACTGTATCAGGGATTATTATGAGAACAATGGAATCGTTTACGTCATACTTGGAGGTGACAGTGATACACAGAACGCTTCCCAGCGCATTATCCCTCATCGCGGATTTTATGTAGATACTGGTTTTGGAACCATCGACGAAGACATACCCTCCGACATGTATTATTCCTGCCTGGATGGAGACTGGAACAGCAATGGAAATAACAGGTATGGTGAACCGGGCGAAGAAGACATCTTTGCTGAAGTGATCATTGGACGGATGAGCATCGATAGTAATGATGAAGTGCTGAACATGGTCAATAAACTGATTAAATATCAGGATACACCAGTCCTGTCTGACATTGAAAAGGCACTGATGGTTGGTGAGGCATTGGATGATAACACCTGGGGTGGTAATTATAAGGATGAAGTGGCCAACGGAAGTAGTAATCATGGATATGTAACCGTAGGGCTAAGTTCCAATTTTGTGGTGAGCAGATTGTACGAAATGAATGGCAACTGGACAAAACAGCAGGTATATCAGCAGTTTAATAACACAGGTATCAATCTATTGAATCACCTTGGACACTCTGATGTGGGATACAATATGAAAATGTCGCTGAGTGACCTGACAACTGCAAATCTTCAAAACAATGGCATAAACCGCGGATTTGTAATTGGTTATTCACAGGGTTGCTACAATGGTTCCTTCGATAATCGTGGGTCAGGCGGAAATTATTCAGGTAGCGATTGTTTTGCTGAACGTATTACTACTATGGAAACTGCCATGGTAGCCTCAATGTCCAATTCGCGCTATGGATGGTATTCACAAGGCAGCACAAATGGTCCTTCTCAGATTTTCGACCGTAAATTTTTTAATGCCATTTTTGGAAAGGGAATAGCTGAAATAGGCACAGCCAATGGCGACTCGAAAGAAGATGCTGCCGCATTCATCATCGCTAATCGCGTGAATCGCTGGTGTGCTTACGAAATTACTCTTTTTGGAGATCCGAGCATGTCAATCTGGACACAGCAGCCAACCGATATCACCGCAACCTACCCTGGTGCACTGCCAATTGGGATCAGTAATGTAACTGTAGAATCTGATGCACCCGGAGCAAGGATTGGTTTTAGTCAAAATGGAGTACTTCTCGGGCGGGCACTGGCAGATGAGAATGGCTATGCTAACATTGAGTTTTTCGACATTGTTTCATCTGACGATCCTATTACCATCTCCATCACTGCCCACAACAGGACGCTTCTTACATCCACAATACCTGTGCTTGCCGACCAGCCTTATGTGGTGCTCGATTATTTTGAAATTAATGATGGAAGCGGTAACAACAATGGTGTACCGGACTATGGGGAGGAACTTGCTGTTGGATTGGGAATGAAAAATCTTGGAAATGTTGCTGCAAATGATGTTATCGTTACTTTGAGTTCAACTGATAACTATATTACATTGGCCTATCTTGCCGTAGAATTTGGAACCATCGGACCGGGTGAAACGGTGTTTATTGAAGATGCTTTTCCCGTTCATATTGCCAACAATGTCCCGGATCAACACCAGGTTCAGATCAACGTTCAGGCTATGGGTGCCGAAACCTGGGTTTCGAGTATGAAATTCAATGTTAATGCACCAGCACTGAATATTCAATCACTAACCATTGACGATGTTGCCGGCGGAAACGGAAACGGAATGCTCGATCCCGGTGAAATGGTTGTTTTTCGATTTGATGTTAAAAATGAAGGGCATGCGTTGTCACCTGCTGTCACTTTTCATCTTGCATCGAACAATGCAAACCTTACACTAACCATGACACAAGCTAATCATGATGGACTTCAGCCTGACGGTATTGCCATTTTTGAATTTCTGGGTTTGGTAAACCCGGATGCAGTGATGGGTGACCTTGCTCTTTTGCAGGCTACAATTAATTCAGGTGCTTACCAGGTTACAGAAGATTACTCACTCAAGATCGGAATGATTATCGAAGATTTTGAAAGTGGAGACTTTGGATTGATCAATTGGGAATTTGATGGTGAACTGCCATGGACAATTTGTGAAATTAGCCCGGCCCAGGGGCTTTACTGCGCTCGTTCCGGAGTTGTCAGCCATGAACAGATCAGCGAAATGAAAGTAAATATTTTCGTCGCTGCAACCGATACAATCTCCTTTTACCGTAAAGTTTCATCTGAATCAGGTTTCGATATGTTGAAATTTTATGATGGATCTCTGCTCAAAGCCCAATGGTCTGGAAGTCAGGATTGGGAAAAAGTAAGTTATGTTATCTATCCCGGGTACCATACCCTGAGATGGGTTTATGAAAAAGATGTGGCAATCAGTCAGGGTGATGATTGTGCCTGGGTTGACTATATCAGATTCCCGAAACTTTTGCAAAGTACACTTAGTGCCGGCGGGGATGATATGGTCTGTGCCGGTGATGATTATCAGACAAAATCCAGTGGGATTTACCTGATGGGCATCCAATGGACAACGTCAGGAACCGGGACTTTTAGCAACGCCGCGATCCTCCAGCCCGTTTACACCCCAAGCCAGGAGGATATTCAAAATGGATCTGTTGTTCTCACAGTTTCAGCTACTTCAGCTAACAACCAACCTTTATCAGACCAGATGACGCTATACATGGTGGACAATCCCGGGACACCCTCCAAACCGGTTGGTGAGCAGGAGGTGTGCACCAATTATGGAATTTCTTACGAGTACACAACTTCACAATTGCCCGAAATACAAGCTTTTGTATGGGAGTTGATCCCTCCTGGTGCAGGTACATTGACAGGAAACAGCCACGTCATCAGTATTTTGTTTACCCCGGATTATTCAGGTGATGTTGAATTGCGCGTTAAAGCAATGAATGCTTGCGGCGAAAGTGCGTTTTCTGAGTCACTTCAAATTGTTGCTCAGATATGCACCGGAGTTTACGAACCGGGTTCAGAACAAATTTCAGTTTTCCCAAATCCAAGTACCGGGCTCATCTTTGCCAGGATTCCCGACGCTGATGAAATTTTGCAGTTAAGTATTTATAATACTTTCGGGCAAATCGTAAGGAGCGAATCCCTTCATGTTTCTGATGATTTGATAGAAATTGATCTCCAAAATTATCCACCCGGTATTTATCTTCTAAAACTTGAAGCAAAGACGTTTAGCTTCTCAAAGAAAATTCTGTTGAAATAAATTGTAATTTCAACATAATATCCTCCCGCTGCTGAAAAGTTGCGGGAGTTTTTGTTTCCGGGGAAAAACTAATTTTGACCTCTGTCATCATTTGCCAATGCTAGTAAATTACATAAAATATCTGCCTTCTCATCCGACCATCAACTTGGTTGTCTTTGTGTTGTTATTTATTTACAAAAGTGGATTCTCTCAGGATCCAAAGCAAGCATTCGGTTCAACCCTGTATTTTGAAGGAAAAATCCATCATTCCATGATTATTGCACATCATCCCGAAATGTGGGCACTTACTGACGGTTTTTTCCCTTCCTGGGAGTTCTCGCTAACAAAGCAGACTGTTGGAAAAAATTCATGGGTGTACCTGAGGAACTATCCCCGCTACGGTTTGAGCTACAGATATTCTGATTTTGGACACTCAATTTATTTAGGTGAGGCACACTCAGTGATGCCATTTATCAGTCTTCAATTGTTGAAAACCCCGAAAACTTTGCTTGATTTCAGGATTTCACTTGGGGCAGCTTACATTACCAGGAAGTTTGACCGGCTTGAGAATTATAAAAACAGGGCGATCAGCACTCACTGGAATGCTTCGGTCAGCTTTGAAGTGCAAGGCAACTGGCAACTGACCGAGGTTACAGGGTTAACGGCAGGGCTTTCGATGCTGCATCTTTCAAATGGAACCATAAAAACGCCAAATTACGGGCTTAACGTTCCTGGGGTTTTTGCCGGGTTAAATTTTCGATTGAGCCGAAAACCGATTAACTATCAAATTCCAGATGAATTAATTTTGAACAAAGGTAAACAAAACATCAGGATTTCGGCTGGAATTGCACGGAAACAGCTCATTAATCATCCGGATGAATTGTTTCTCGTCTATTCTTCTGAAATTGCCTACGCTCGTTATTATAACAACACAAACCGGTTCATTATTGGCGCCGATGCATCCTATGACCAGTCTAACAAAATAGTTCTTGAAACCCAGGGTGATACCACAAGCAATCTTACTGAACTTTCGAAATTTGGCCTGATTGCCGGACATGAGTGGGTCTTTTCACGGTTTGCCTTGAATTTCTCAATCGGATACTACCTTCATAACCTTAACGATTCTAATGATTTAGTATATAATAAATTAGGAGTAATTTATTTTTTTCATAAAAACATTTACGCTGGCATTACGCTGAAATCGCATTACGCAAAAGCTGATTTTTTCAGTGTCGGAATGGGTTTGAGTTTTTAATATGAGACATCGAATACAATACATGATCTTCATAGTTATTTTGACGATCCTTGCAGGTTGTGAGGGAGATCTGTTCAATGACTGCCTGAGCGGAAGGGGAAATGCAACCACCGAACGCCGCGGACTTTATTCATTCCGGAATGTTGCAGTTTATGACAATATCCGGCTGACCATCGAACTAAGCCAGGAATACTCGGTTACGATTAATTCAGGGCATAAACTGGGTCCGATGATTACAAATCTGATCCACAATAACACACTTGAAATCAGGAATGAAAGCCCCTGCTCATTGCTGAAAGACCCATGGGCGCCAGTGGATGTGCTTGTGAAAGTCCCGACCCTCGATTCTTTGTTGGTGATGTCACAGGCTGGGGTTTCAGTAAATGGTGTTATTGTTTCAGAAAACTTTTATGCAGAGGCTACAGAAACTTCAGCAAATATCACACTCAATCTGAACACCAGGTATTTCAGATTAGATTTTCTAAAAGGTACTGGCGACATCAGCATAACTGGATATAGCGATACAATTTTTATTTACAATGTTTCAGCAGGTAAGGTAGATGCGCTTAACAGCCAATCTCAGGTGATGGTAGTAAATACAGGAAGTTTAAACGATGTGTACGTCAGGGCAGGGGAAAAACTTCTGGACGTTAATATCCAAAACATTGGCAATGTTTATTACAGTCATGATCCAGCTGAAATCATTTATTACTCAACCAATACAGGGAAGCTGTTGTGGCTGAATTAGTAAGATTTAGCAAAGACTACTCTTTCCTTACTCGAACGGCCTGTAAAAATGCATTTACCTTCCTCCGGTTTATTGTTTAGAGGGATCGTCCTGATGGTGGCTTTCGTTTCTTCTTTAATTTGAATTTCTGTTTCAGTGGTGCCATCCCAATGTGCAAGAACGAAGCCTCCTTTTTCAATTTGCACTTTAAAATCTTCCCAGGTATCCACCTTAAACGTGTTTTCCTCACGGAATGCGAAAGCTTTCTGATAAAGATTGAACTGAATCTGATCAAGCAGGTTGACTATTTTGGTCTCAATATCCGTCATTTGGTAAATTTCCTTTTCGAGCGTATCGCGCCGTGCAACTTCAACAGTTCCATTTTCGATATCTCTTGGCCCAATGGCTAATCTCACGGGAACACCTTTGAACTCATATTCAGCAAACTTCCAGCCGGGTTTTTGCGTATCACGATCATCGTATTTGACTGAGATCCCTTTCGAAATCAAGGCATCTTTAATCGTGTTTGCTTTTTCACTTATGATGGCCAATTGATCATTATTTTTATAAATAGGAACAATAACGACCTGGATAGGAGCAAGTTTTGGAGGAAGTACCAAACCATGATCATCAGAGTGGGACATAATGAGCGCACCCATCAGCCGTGTGGAAACCCCCCATGATGTTGCCCAAACATAATCCAGTTTATTTTCTTTGGATAGGAATTTTACATCAAACGCTTTCGCAAAATTCTGACCCAAGAAATGTGAAGTCCCGGCCTGTAATGCTTTACCATCCTGCATTAAGGCTTCTATGCAGTAAGTATCAACCGCTCCGGCAAACCGTTCGTTAGGTGATTTCAACCCTTTGAGAACGGGCATAGCCATCCATTTTTCAGCAAATTCGGCGTAGATATTGAGAATTTTCATGGTCTCTTCCACAGCTTCTTCCTGGCTGGAGTGCGCAGTATGACCTTCCTGCCATAGAAATTCAGCTGTGCGTAAAAAAAGACGAGTACGCATTTCCCACCTCACAACATTAGCCCATTGGTTGATTAACAGCGGAAGGTCGCGATATGATTGAATCCATGTGCGATAGGTGTCCCAGATGATTGTTTCGGATGTTGGACGTATGATCAATTCTTCTTCAAGTTTTGCATCTTCATCCACCACGATCCCTTTTCCATCTTCTGAGGTTTTCAGTCTGTAATGTGTAACAACGGCGCATTCTTTGGCAAATCCTTCCACATGACTCGCTTCTTTGCTGAAAAACGATTTCGGAATAAACAATGGAAAATAGGCATTGGAATGCCCGGTGTCCTTGAACATCTTATCGAGAGCCGCTTGCATCTTTTCCCATATCGCATATCCGTATGGTTTAATCACCATGCAACCTCTTACTGCTGAATTCTCTGCCAGATCAGCTTTAATAACCAAATCATTGTACCACTGTGAATAATTTTCAGCCCGGGTTGGAAAATCTTTTGCCATATCGCTTTTTGGTATAGTTTTTGAAACTTTTTAACGTGTTTTTTAAGTTGCAAAAATAGAAAATAATTAACCCAACAGTATTTGAACAATCATTCACGACATTATAAAATCTCAGGGAGGCAATCACTATGAAAAAATTGGCAATTTTAATCGGAACAGTAATCGTGATGTCGGCATGTAAGACTTCTTACGATACTGCATCAGTTTACGATGATGTTTACTACACCCCCAAAGGTACATCAGTTGAAGAGGTAAAAACCACAACCACAGGAGTTACATACGGCAGTAATACATCAACTGCACAATACCAGCAAAGTTCAACCCCACAGAGTGAGATGATCGAATCCGCTGTCAGTGAAGATTATAAATCATCTGGCAACACCCAGGATTATTACCCAGAGTCGTCATCAGATGAGTATTACTATCAGGATTCTGAAACTGATGAATACTACGATTACGATTATGCCAGCAGGATAAACAGGTTTTATGGAGCAAACGTTGGCTTTGGATATTATGACCCATACTATTGTGGTTCATCACTTTCATTTAGTTATGGATGGGGATGGCCAAGCAGCTATTTCTCGATAGGCTTCGGATACGGGTGGGGATATCCTTACTATAGTCCATGGTATTATGATCCATGGTATTATGGCTACGGGTATTACCCTTATTATGGTTATGGCGGTTCTTACTGGGCCGGTTACAATCATGGATTCTATGATGGATATTATGCCGGTGGTGGAGGTTACTATTATCCCAACGATGGTTATGGAAGCGACTACTATTATGGCCCAAGAAATCCACGCGGCAGCAGCATCATAGGTGCTGAAGATGGTCGTGGTTCCAGAATTGCTGCTGATCAGAATGAAATAAAAAGCAGTGAGATCATGGGACGGACTAACCGAATGAATGAAGTAGCAGGTACTGCTGTGAATTCAACCGGCTCAACAGAACCAGGACGGACTTTAAGGACGCCTGAATCTGCGCGCATTACATCTGATATCTCTGCTGACGAAACACGTGAGATAAGAAGTGAAAAATTAGCTAGACCCGAAAATGCAAAGAATGTTCAGGGAGTGCAATCAAATGCTGCTCGCACAACAAGGGAAACAAATTTGCAAGCCACTGAATCCAGAACTTCAACAAGGGTCTCAAAGCCAGAAACAGCCTCTGCTCAGAGAACACAACAGGAGCAAACCAGGTACGCAAAGCCACAAAACTCAGGTAATGCTAACCCAACTGTTTACACTCAGGAAAGAAAGTATGCCAAACCCCAATCGAACGATCTGGAAAGAAACGCTGCTTCTCCAAAGAGTTACAGTTCTCCTAATACAAACAGACCCCGGTCGAGTAACGAATATACAGTGCCCAGTTCAAGAAACGTAATTGAAACCAGCAGACCACAGGAGAACCGCCAGCAGCAGTTAACAGCACCGCGTAATAATACAACAAGGAATTATTCCACACCTTCCAGGTCGGAAAATCAGTTTTCTCAACCGGGCAGAAGTATTAGCACTCCTCAGAATTCACCTGCCAGGTCTACATCACCTTCTCCGGCAACAAGAACTATTTCAACACCTCAGCGCTCAACAGGTAGCTTTTCAGCACCTTCCAGATCGTCCGGAGGCTCTTCAGGTTCATCATCATCAGGCAGATCATCATCTGGTGGTGGTTCATCATCTGGGGGATCATCGTCGGGCGGTAAGAGAGGAAGATAATTATCATGGAAGTGTTTTTTAACTGTCAAAAATTTATTGCTAAATGAAACGATTAATTTCAATCATAGTAGTATTTTACCTGCTCCTTAGCAACAGCTTTGCACAAAACGAAGAAGATGTTTTGCGATACTCAAACACGCAGCTCATTGGTTCAGCACGTTACCTTGCACTGGGTGGGGCCTACGGAGCTGTAGGAGCCGATTTCTCATCGCTAAGTTCCAATCCTGCCGGGATAGGCCTTTACAAGCGGTCAGAATTTTCGATAACTCCCATGCTTTACTTTGGTAGCGCTGAAAGCAGATACGGAGGCCAAACCCACGACGGCAATAAAAATAATTTTGCTTTGGGTAATGCCGGGTTTGTGCTGAATTTTCAAACTGCAGACCGGCTTGATAGTAGCCCCTTCAAGAATTTTCAAATGGGATTTGGGGTCAATCGTTTAAAGGACTTCAATAACAGTATTTTTATCCAAGGGGTAAACAGCGATAATTCATTGCTTGATGCCTACCTGAGCTATGCAGGGAATAAAAATCCGGAGAGCCTCAATCCATTTGATACCCGGCTTGCTTTTGATACCTTTCTATTAGATACAATCCCAGGTGCAGCAGTGCCAACTTATGTGAATGCTTACAGTTACATCGGTGGTTTCTCAAGTGCACTTCAACGTAAATCCATTGAGACTTATGGCTCAGTAAACGAGTGGGTACTTTCCGGTGGTACAAATATCAATGATAAACTATATCTTGGTTTCACTGTCGGATTTCCCCAAATCAGATATTTCCAGTCATCAGTTTACAATGAGGTCAACCAAACTACCCCTCTTAAAGACCTCGACCAGTTTAACTATATCGAAGACCTCGAAACCAATGGCGGTGGCGTGAATGTTAAAGTCGGCGCTATTGTCAGGCCACTGGATTGGCTCAGGGTTGGCGCTGCCTATCATTCACCGACATGGTACACCAACCTTGATGATTCATGGAGCACACGGATGAACGCGTATTACACCAATGGAGACTTCTTTACATCGAATTCACCAGTTGGTGATTACAATTACGACATTCAGACTCCTTCAAAATTTATTGGTAGCCTCGCTCTTCTATTTGGAAATATGGGGTTAATAAGCGCTGATTATGAATATGTTGATTTTAGTAAAGGCAAACTTGATCCCAGTTTTGATTTCAGTATGCAGAACGAGATTATCAGGGATAACTTTACAGCAGGTAACAACTTACGGATTGGCACTGAGTGGAGAGCCGGTGTGATGTTGCTCAGAGGTGGCTATGCCAATTATGGCAGTCCTTTCAGGACAGGAGTGAATGACGGTCAAATTCAGACTTTTTCTGCCGGGCTGGGCTATAGAAATCGCGACTATTTTATTGATGCAGCATTTAACTATTCAGTATCTGAAATGGATTACACACTTTATGGTAATAATGTAGTTAGTCCGGTTCCATCTGCACTCAACAAATATCAGGTGTACAATTTTTTGATAACCCTGGGTTACAGGTTTGATTAGCAAATAGTTAAAATAAAGGCCGGTACTCTTGGTGGGTACCGGCCTTTATTTTTATGTTGCAGGTCTTTACATACTTTGTTTAACTTCGGCTGCGATGTCGTCGTCAACGAGGATTCGTCCACAGTATTCACAAACAATAATCTTCTTATGCATCTTAATATCCAATTGATGTTGAGGTGGAATTTTGTTGAAACATCCGTTGCAGGCATCTCTTTCGATTTGAACAACTGCAAGTCCATTACGGGCATTTTTCCTGATTCTCTGGTAGGCTGTCAATAATCGTTCTTCGATCATTGAACCGAATCCTTCCGATTTCCTAACCAATGATTTTTCTTCTTTTTCGGTTTCTTCAACAATGTCCTTAAGCTCTGATTTTTTTATTTTAAGATCACCTTCTCTTTCTTTCAGGACTGCTTTTGCATCTTTTATCAACTGATTTTTAATTTCCAGTTCATCGGTAAACTCCCTTATGCGTTTTTCAGCCAACTGGATTTCAAGATTCTGAAATTCAATCTCTTTCGTCAATGAGTCGTATTCACGATTATTCCTCACATTCATCTGCTGCTCTTCATACTTTTTGATCAGTACAGCAAATTCCTTCATTGCATTTGTTTTGTCAGCGATTTGCTTTTCCAGCACTTTCACTTCATCTTTGTATTTTGTTATACGGGTTTGAAGGCCGGCAATCTCGTCTTCAAGGTCCTGCACCTCCAGAGGCAATTCACCTCTTATGATGCGTATTTTGTCAATCTGGGAGTCAATCTGTTGAAGGCTGTAAAGTGCTTTAAGTTTTTTTTCGATGGAAATCTCAAGTACCTCAGCACTTTCGGGTGATGCATGATTGTCAAAAAGTTTTGTTTTATTTTCGTTTGCGCTCATTGGATGTTACTTAATCATTAATGGATGTTAAACTCTGTATATCGATTTCTAATCAAAGATAGAAAACCGGATTTGTTTTTATTTTACTAATCCGGGCGGCAAAAGTAGGAAATTTTTCCAACAAAATATTTTTGATCACCTCTGTTGTAAACTGCTCGCTCTCAAAATGGCCGATATCAGCCAACAATATTTTACCGTCGGCATCAAAAAACTCATGATATTTCACATCACCGGTGATGAAAACATCGGCATGCCGGGCAATGGCATGTCCCATCAGAAAACTTCCACTACCTCCGCAAACTGCCACTGTCTGCACCTTGTCGTTGATTAGCCTTGTGTGGCGAAGGCATTTTACTTCGAAAGTTTCTTTTAATCTCATCAAAAAACTAGCTGTTTCCTCAGGTTGTTCCAGTATACCAAACATTCCTGAACCCACTTTGCTGAATTCGTTTTCCAAAGGATAGAGATCAAAAGCCACCTCTTCGTAAGGATGCGATTCAATGAGTGCTTTGAGAATGACGGACTGCTGGTAAATGGGGAAAACAGTTTCGATTCTGACTTCATTTTCAGCATGCAGCGAATTTACAATTCCTACAAAAGGATTTGCCCCTTCAAGTGCCCTGAATGTGCCTTGTCCGCCGGTATTGAAACTGCAATTGTCGTATTTGCCAATGTGTCCTGCCCCTGCTTTGAAGAGTGCTTCACGCACCTGATTGGCGTGTTCTTCAGGGCAAAAGGTGACTAACTTTCGCAGGAGGTGTGCTTTCGGATCAAGTATCGAAGTTTCTTTCAACCCTATTTTTTCACAGATCATCTTGTTAACACCCTGATGAACATTATCAAGATTGGTGTGGGCAGCATAAACGGCAATGTCGTTTTTAATACAACGGGTGATCATCCGCTCAACAGGATTTTTTGTTCCAATTGTTTTAATCCCTTTAAATATCAGGGGATGATGAGCAATAATGAGTTTGCAGTTTTGTTGAATGGCTTCATCGATTACCTCTTCTGTTACATCCAGGGTGATTAATGCACAGGCGACTTCATCTGAAGGTGAACCGATTAATAATCCGGCATTGTCATATGATTCCTGTAAAATGAGCGGTGCGAAGCGCTCAATTGCTCCTGCAATTTCACTGATTTTCATCTGAATAAGTTTTATTTTTTGTTATTAACGCAATTTCTTTCATATCGTATTTTATCATCTCACCGTCTGATTCCAGTTCCAGCAACCCAAACTGATCAACACCACGGATTATCCCTTCAAATGTTCTCTCTTTTGAAATGTAACAGGCCTTTTTGTTGAAATTCAACATCCGAAAGAGGTATTCCTGATCAATGAACTTGATTTCGCCTTTCTTTAAAAGTTCATAAAACGCTTTAATCTGATGAATTAACTCATTCAGAACAAGCTCCAGTGAAATTTTTTTTCCTGTAACCTGCGCCATGGAAACAGGATTTGGTAACTCCGGATTAAAATTCAGCTGGTTAACATTGAGCCCGATACCAACGATGCAAGAACTGAACAGACTGCCCAGGATGATGTTTTTTGATAAAATTCCGGCAATCTTTCTGCTTTCAAGATAAATATCGTTCGGCCATTTTATCTCTGTTCGTTTCTCAGGTATAAATTTATCCAAACACCTGCATACCGCAAGTGAGGCAACTTTGTTGATCATGAACTGGTCGGCTGGATTTAGAAATTCAGGATGCAGAACAATGCTCATCAGGATGTTTTTTCCCGGTTCACTCTGCCAGGAATTGCGGCCTACGCCTTTACCTTTGAGCTGAGAATCAGTGAAAATTATCGTATATTCTTTCAAATCCCCTGCAAAAAGGAGTTTTTCTGCTGTTTCATTTGTAGAATCTACCTTTTCGAAGTATAAGAGATTGTGGTTTTCAGCTTTAAATTTCATTGAACATAATGCATTTAAAAAGGTTTAATGTGTGTGATTTGGTTTGAGTTAGCCATTTGGTAAAATTACCATTTTAAATAGCTGATTCCACCGTTTGAATTTGTCATGAAGCAGATACATTCAGAAGACCAAAAATAGTTACTTTTGCTAAAATTTCATTTTTAAATGATTAAAAACAATTTGCCAGTCCAACGGGAAAGCAATAGAGAAGAATTAATTAAATTCATCATCGAAGGAATTCATGAAGTGAAAGGTCATGAAATCGTTGATATAGAATTGAATACGATCCAAAACTCGATTTGTGATGATTTCATCATCTGTCATGGCACTTCAAAACGCCAGGTAGATGCCATAGCGGATTCAGTAGAAAAAACGGTAAGAGAAAATACCAAACTTAAGCCATGGCACAAAGAAGGCTTCCAGAATGCCGAATGGATTTTGCTTGATTATGTTGATGTGGTAGTTCATATCTTTAATGAACAAAACCGAAAGTTTTACAACCTTGAAGGATTGTGGGCTGATGCAAAAATAAATTACATTGACCAAAAAAACGAATCGATTAAATAATGGCCGAGAAGAAAGAAAAAAAATATAGTCAAAACGAAAAAGACAAAAAGGACGACTTTATGAAGAACCTTAATCCTGGCAACAAGTCAGGTGACAAGAACAAGGGCAAATTTAATTTTTACTGGATATATACGGTAATTGCCGTTGTTTTCTTTGCACTTTTCTTTTTCAACCGCGAGGGACAAATCAAGGACATTACCTGGGGGGACCTTCGGCAAATGATCATTGAAGAGGATGTTGAGAAAATTGTTTTGGTTAACCGGGAGTTTGCTGAGATTTTTATCAAGGAGGAAAAAATCACAAAACCACGATATGACGAGCTCAGGGAAAGTACTTCATCTGAATTGTCCAAAACGGCTCCACACTATAAGCTGGTGATAGGATCGGTTGAGTCATTTGAGAAAAGCGTTCAGGAAATCCAGGAGGGTATGCCCAACCCGGTTTACATCCGGAATGAGATCAGGCGAAACTGGACAGGTGATATCATTGGATGGTTGCTTCCCCTTGTGATTCTTGTGGGTGTCTGGATATTTATCATGCGCATGATGAGCAGGGGAGGACCGGGTGGCGGACAAATATTTAATATTGGGAAATCAAAGGCACAACTTTTTGATAAGGATACGCACGTCAATATTACCTTTAAGGATGTAGCCGGTCTGGAAGAGGCAAAAGTGGAGGTAATGGAAATAGTTGATTTTCTGAAGAACCCTACAAAATATACCGAGCTTGGAGGGAAAATCCCGAAAGGAGCACTTTTAGTAGGTCCTCCGGGAACCGGGAAAACCTTACTGGCCAAATCGGTTGCGGGTGAGGCCAATGTTCCGTTCTTTTCCATTTCGGGCTCCGATTTTGTCGAAATGTTTGTTGGTGTCGGAGCGTCACGTGTTCGTGATCTATTCAGACAGGCAAAGGAGAAAGCGCCATGTATAATTTTTATCGACGAAATTGATGCCATCGGACGTGCCCGTGGCCGCAGTGCCATCACCGGAGCCAATGATGAAAGGGAAAATACACTGAACCAGCTGCTTACTGAAATGGACGGATTTGGTACAAATGCCGGCGTAATTATCCTTGCTGCAACCAATCGTGCAGATATACTCGACCGTGCTTTGCTTCGTGCTGGCAGGTTTGACCGCCAGATTAATGTCGAACTCCCTGACCTTGAAGAACGTAAAGCAATCTTCCTAGTACATCTTAAACCCATTAAATTTGACGATACCGTTGATGTTGATGCGCTGGCAAAGCAAACTCCAGGGTTCTCGGGAGCTGATATTGCCAATGTATGCAACGAGGCGGCACTGATCGGAGCCAGAAAAGGAAAAAAGATTGTTGAAAAACAAGATTTTATAGATGCCATCGACCGAATAATTGGCGGCTTGGAAAAACGAAACAAGATCATTTCGATGACCGAGAAAAAGACGATAGCCTACCATGAGGCCGGACATGCTGCTGTCAGCTGGTTGCTTGAATATGCCTCTCCTCTGGTAAAAGTTACTATTGTGCCACGAGGTAAAGCACTTGGCGCAGCCTGGTATCTTCCCGAAGAACGTCAGATTACAACTTTCGAGCAAATGGTTGACGAAATGACAGCAACCCTTGGCGGTAGAGCTTCCGAAGAGGTAAACTTTGGAATGATATCCACCGGCGCCCTCAACGACCTCGAAAGAATTACCAAACAAGCCTATGCAATGGTCACCTTTTTTGGCCTGAACAAAAAAATCGGTAATATCAGTTTTTACGATTCAAGTGGCCAGCAGGAATACTCATTTACAAAGCCCTACAGCGAAAAGACGGCACAGATTATTGATGAAGAGGTACATGAGCTCGTTGAGTTTGCTTACCAAAGAGCCGTAAATTTGCTGAAGCAAAACAGGGATAAGGTGGATCAACTCGCCCAATTACTGCTCGAAAAAGAAGTTATTTTTAGCGAAGATCTGGAGAGAATTTTTGGCAAGCGCACATTCAAACGCGACCTTGAGCTAGTAGAGGAACATGCAGAGGAAAAGAAACGTATGAAAGAGAAACTTGCCAACTTAAAGAAAGAGATCGAAGAAAGTGAACTATCAAAAAGTACTTTTGAAGGCAATGGTGGCTTAAAAGACAAGGATCAGACCGGAGGTGAGATGGCCACTGCCGAACAAGTTCCAGCTGCAAATAAAAATAAGTCAACAACTGAGTAACTATTCAAATTCAGAATAAAAATCGAAGCCATGCCCAGTGTGAACGAAATAACCACCAGGGAAAACATTTACAAGCATATTCGTAATGCTTTGATCGATAAAGTGGAAAATCCTTTTATCGGGATGGATACCGAATCACCGGTGTATCACCCGATGAAAGAGACTGATGATGTGACGTTTGCACAGGAATTCACCAGGGTTGCAGGGAAATTTGTATACTGTGAGAATGACGAAGACCTTGCTCAGAAACTCAAGTACATCATCATGGAGAACAAACTTCAAAATGTCTTTTGTTTCGAGGAAAAACTAAAACCATTGCTTGAAGAATTTGAAATTCCGTTCAATGCAAAACCTGATATGGTTTTAGAAGTAGCTACAGGCATCAGTTTTTGCGAGTGCCTGGTTTCACGTATGGGTAGTGTTGTTGTCTCTTCTGTGCAATTTTCTGGTCGCCGGTTACACGCGCTGCCTGAAATACATATCATAGTTGCCTACACCTCACAGCTGGTAACAGATTTAAAAGATGCTTTTGCCCTGCTTAAAGTTAAATATCAAAACACTCTGCCCTCTTCCATCACTGTCATTACAGGGCCAAGCCGTACGGCTGATATCGAAAAAACATTGGTTATGGGGGCGCACGGGCCTAAGGAACTTTATGTCTTCCTGGTTGAAGCAAATTGAATTATAAACTTTAAATGTATTGATTATGGACAAAGATTGGGTACAAATTTATTCGGCGGGCAACCACTACAAAGTTGACCTGGTTAAAGGGCTTCTCTCAGAATTTGGCATTCGCAGCGAAGTCCTTGATCAGAAGGACAGTGCATTTCTTACCGGTGAAATCGAGCTATTTGTGGAAACAAAGGACGTTGAACAAGCCAAAAGAATAATCGCTGAACGAGAGGATATTGAATAATCTTGTCCTTCGAACAGTCACCGGGGCAATCTATGTTGTTGCTGTGATAGGTTCCATTTTTCTTGGTTCTACTGTTTTTCTATTGCTGTTTTTCTTCATCAATGCTTTGGTGCTGAGAGAATTCCTATTAATTCTTGAAAAGGGATTAAAGATTCCGCTCAATTCGACACATGGAATTATATGCGGTTCAATTCTTTACCTGTTGATTTCGCTTTCGGCCATGCAGTTGATCGACCGTCAATTCTTATTATTAGCAGCTGCCTTGCCTGCCATTCTTTTAATTATTGCATTATTCGGAAAAACGACTCAGCCGCTGGTTAAAATTGCAATAATACTCCTGGCAGTTGCTTACATCAGCATTCCCTTCTCATTGCTTAACCTTCTGTTTGCTAACCAAAGCATCATAAGTGATGGCTTTCCATGGATTCTGACCGGACTTTTTATTGTTATTTGGGTGAATGACAGTTTTTCTTACCTCACTGGAACATTTATCGGGAAGCATAAACTTTTTGAACGAATTTCTCCTAAAAAGACATGGGAAGGTACAATGGGAGGATTTGTATTTTCAATTGTATCCGGGATTATTTTTTTCTATTTCATTGGCTTGCTGGAGCTATGGCAATGGATAGTCATGTCTGGATTAATTGCTTTATTCGGTGATTTTGGCGACCTTACCGAGTCAATGATCAAGCGAAGTTTCAATATTAAAGATAGCGGAAGTGCACTGCCAGGACATGGTGGTTTGTTGGACCGTTTTGATTCGCTCTTGTTTGCTACTCCAATAGTAGTCATATTTTTAACATTTATCCAATGAAATGATCATGAGTATTCATAAAGAAGGTCACCGGATTATTATTTTAACTTTTGCCATGATTTTCTCTATCATTGCAATCATCAATTACTTTCATCCTGTTCAAAGTATTTTCCACTATCTCATTTATTTCATCCTTGTTTCGGCGCTGATTTTTGTCATCAGATTCTTTCGCAATCCTTTAAGGCCATTGACCACAGATGAATCAATAATCATTTCGCCTGCTGATGGTAAAGTGGTCGAAATTATGGAAATCGATGAGTCTGAATTTTTTAACGATAAACGACTGAAAGTTTCCATTTTCATGTCTCCAAATAATGTCCACAAAAATTGGTATCCCACCAGTGGTGCAATCCGTTTTTTCCGGCATCATGCAGGTAAGTTCCTTGTAGCCTGGCATCCAAAATCTTCAGAATTAAATGAACGTACTACGGTGGTGATTGAAAAGGGAAACGGAACCCAGATTCTTGTGAGGCAAATAGCCGGCGCTGTAGCCCAGCGAATTAGTTGTTATGCCGAAGTCGATAAAAAAGTAGCACAGGGTGAGGAACTTGGTTTTATCAAGTTCGGATCGAGGGTGGATGTTTTTCTTCCTCTTGGAACTGAAATATTGGTTGCAGTTAACCAGAAAGTGGTAGGGTGTACTTCACCAATTGCCAGGCTCTAATCATAACTATAGACAATGTCCTTTTCTATTACAGTTTTAGGCAGTTCAGCATCAATCCCCACTTCAACCCGCAATCCCTCAGGTATGGTTGTAAAGTTGAACAACGATTACTATCTTGTTGATTGTGGTGAAGGCACTCAAATGCAGCTGCGCCGTTACAATATCAAAATGCAGCGTATCAACCATATTTTCATCAGTCACCTGCATGGCGATCACTTTTTTGGACTCATTGGATTGATATCCTCATTTCACCTAATGGGACGAAAAGACCCGCTTCACATTTACAGTGATGCTAAACTGAGAGAAATCATTGAACTTCAGTTACTGGCATCTCAGACCTACCTTGTTTATTCACTGATTTTTCATCCTCTTCCAACTTATCCTGAAGTCATCTATGAGAATGAACATCAGTTTGTTAAATCGTTTCCACTTGATCACCGCATTCCTACACGTGGTTTTCTGTTTGCTGAAAAGCCGAGGCTGCGTAAGGTCAGGAAGGCATTCCTTTCTAAGGAGGACGTTTCGATTGAGCAAATAAAATTGATCAAGGCAGGGGCTGATTATATTTCAAATTCAGGTAAAGTATTCGAAAACAGCTCGATTACCATAGAGCCAGCAAAGCCACGTTCGTTCGCTTATTGCTCAGATACAAAATATAACGAAACTTTAATTGAGCATCTTCAAAACGCCACCCTGCTTTACCATGAGGCTTCCTTTTCGAATGATATGGCACTGGTGGCTGACGAGAAGTTTCATTCAACTGCGCAGCAGGCAGCAAGTATTGCCCAAAAATCTAATGTTGACCAATTGCTCATTGGACACTTTTCGGCACGCTACAAAAATACTGACGAGCTATTAAGAGAAGCTTGTGCAGTTTTCCCTAACACTTTAATCGCTGAGGATGGAATGGTTTTAGGTATTTTTTCAAAATAAAAAACCTGGTACAGGTGTACCAGGTTAAAATACAAACATTATGAAAAAACCTATACAATCTAAACTCTCTTTTCTTTGATCCTGGCTTTTTTACCACGTAATCCCCTGAGGTAGTAGATTCTTGCTCTGCGCACAACGCCGCGTTTGTTCAGTGTTACTTCGTCAATAAACGGGGATGAAACAGGGAAAATACGCTCAACGCCAACGTTATTTGATATTTTTCTTACAGTGAAAGTAGCTGTAGGTCCGTGTCCTTTGCGCTGCAGCACCACACCGTTGAAATTTTGTAAACGCTCTTTGTTTCCTTCTTTAATTTTATAGGTAACGGTGATTGTGTCACCGGCTTTAAAATCCGGCATCTTTTTAATCTCCGTGAGGCTTTCAACATAGGTCAATACTTGATTCTTGCTCATTATAGTAACTTTTTTCGAGTTTTTTAAAATGGCTGCAAAAGTATGCAATAATTTTTTATTAGCGTATCATTGAGGAAAAAAAATGTCTGCTATCCTTCTTTTATTTTAAGAACTGGGATTAAAAACTTTACTAAAAGTTGAAATTGATCATTTATTCAATTGATTACCAGAGTCATCAATGTTATTCCATATATCCCAGGATTTTTCTGCCTGCAATTTGAGCATGCGGAGACCATTCATTGTTTTGGCGCCGGATTGCTTTCCTTTTGCTAAAAAAATGGTTTTGGCCGGGTTGTAAACCAGATCGTAAAGAAAATGGTCTTTTGTGATCAGGTGATAGGGGAGGGGTGGACAGACCTTTTGATCCGGAACCATCCCAACAGGAGTTGCATTAATGATCCATCGGTATTTTTTCATGATTACCTCATCTATGTCATTATAGCTGATTTCGCCGGTTTCTTTTGGCAGGCGCGAAACCATGAGATAATCAATGGCTTTTTTTCTCAAAACAAAAGTGATTGCTTTTGCCGCACCGCCGGTTCCAAGTACCAATGCATGTGGGTGACTTACGAAGGCGTTGGTCGAATGTTCGAAGCCCCAGGTATCGGTGTTGAAGCCCTTCGTTTTAATTTTCCCATCAACCCTGAAAATTTTAATGGTGTTCACCGCACCAACTATTTCTGCTGTTTCGTCCAATTCGTCAAGGAGCGCGATTACACTCGTTTTGTAAGGTATGGTCACATTGAGGCCGGTCAGATGATCTGTCCGGTTGATTAAATCATTCAGTTCAGTTATCGAATTGAGTGGGAAAAGATCATAACGGCAACCGGACAGAATTTCCTTTGCAAATTTACCATTGAAATACCGGGCAGAAAATGAATGGTTTAAGGATTTCCCAATGAGTCCAAATTGTTTCATTCCGTCGATTTTTTTCCGGCTAAATACTCAGTAAGCCAAATGCTAACGATGCCCAAAACGATAATTGCAGTCGCCATTGCCACCTCGTTGCTGAATGATTCCGGGAAAAACCAGTCGTAACCGCTGACAATCTTTTCCCCTTTGCGGTTGAGAGCAAATTCCCCTGCAGAACTTACTTTATATATGGAGTTTTTCCAAGGCCAGATGATACCCAGTGAACCGAAGATGAAGCCGGTCAGTACTGCGATGGTGTGATTGCGGAATTTTTTGAAAATCCAGGCCAAGACGTAGGAAAAGGCAATTAACCCAAACCCTGCGCCTGCAACAACCGGAATCAGTATTACCAGTTTCATTTCGTTAATGGCGTTGATCATCACTAGTTCGTAATTGCCCATCAGTACCAGTACAAATGAACCGGAAATCCCGGGCAGAATCATACTGCAGGCTGCAATTATACCGCAGAGGAAGAGGTAAAAAACATTGTCGTTCTCTGCAGCAGGTGTAAGCAGCGAAAGCAGAATGGCCAGTGATACCCCAATAATAAAGATCAGGATTACGGATAAGCCCCACTTGCTGACTGTGCGACCGACAAAGAATACAGAAGCCAGAATTAATCCGAAAAAATAGGACCAGATGTACACAGGGTAATGGGCAAAAAGGAACTCGAACAGCCTGGCCAGGCTTAGTATTGCTATGCCAACCCCGAGGAATACCGAAACCAGGAAAGCCAGGTCGATATGTTTGGCCAAATCACTAAAACGACCTTTGAAAAGCAGCTGAATGGCTGTCAGGTTAAACGACTTGATCGCGTTGATTAGCCTTTCCAAAATTCCGGTTATCAGAGCAATCGTGCCGCCTGAAACACCAGGAATAACATTGGCAGCGCCCATTCCCATTCCTTTTAAAACGAGGATAAGGTATTTAGTCATTAGCAACAAAAGGATTATGATTGTAAAAAAACGGTTAACTTAACTAGCTGAGCGGTTTGTAAATTTCGATGAGGTTTAAAAGGTCAACATGTTGTTCCAACTCCGGAAAAAACTCAAAAAGCATCAGGTAACCATCATAGCTCAGTTGTAGCGCGGTTTCGAAGTTCTGAAGGGCTTCTTTGGTTCTTCCCTTTTTCAGTAGATAACCGGCAAGGCGGAAATACAATTCGGAGTTTTGGGCTTGCTTTTCGATGCCCTGAATGATGATGTCGATGGCTTCGGTGTAAAGTTCCTCTTCGGCGTACATTGCAGAGTAGTCGAGCCAAACGTCGGGATGCATCGGGTCGGATTCCATAGCCCTTTTAAAAGCTTCTTTGGCTTCATCCATTTTGTCGAAACGATACAGTGCATCACCCAGCGTGAGCCAGTTATCGGTGTTATAGCTGTCGAGCTCTATGGCTTTTTTGTAAAACTTGATCGCGGCCAACTCATTGCCGGTTTTATCATGAATAGTTCCCATTCCCATCCAGGCGTCGGGCAGCTCAGGATTTAACTTTGATGATAATCGATAATTTTCAAACGCATGAGCATGGTCATCCAATTTTTCATAGCATTCACCAATATAAAGGTAGGTAAATGCATCCGGTTCCTCATATTCAAGGGCTTCTTTGTACATGTTGATGGCTTCCTGGTATTTCTCGATGTTGGCCAATGCGTTAGCTTTGTTGAAGTATGCAGATGAAAAGTCAGGAGTAATAGCTATTACAAACTCATACGCATCTATTGCCTTCTCATACAGCCCCAGGTTGGAGTAAGCAATGCCGAGGTTGAACCATGCAATGTCGGAATAGGGGTATTTATCGAGAAAATTCTTGAAATAGTCTACCGACTCATCTTCTCTTCCGGCCAGTTCGTAACAAAAAGAGAGTTCGTAGATCACAGCCTGGTTGTCGGGATTGTATTCCAGCGCCTTGATCAGGTATTTGATGGCTTTGTCGTAATCGTTCAGTTCTTCATACTCAAAAGCAATCCGGGTGTAAATATCGTCTTTGTCGTCAGAATATTCGATGGCTTTGTGGTAGGCTTCGATGGCAAGGCTCACCTTCTTCAGTTTGCTGTAAACCGATCCTTTCGAAAGATAAATATCCGGGTTTTGTGGTTCCAGTAATTCAAGTTTTTGTAAAATTTCGAGGGCGCGGGCCAGTTTGTTGATCCCTGAAAAATACTGCGCTTTCCTTAATAAAAATGTTGTTGAAGAGGGATGTTGGCGCAATGCATGATCAATGGCAGCCTGGGCGCGCTTGGAGTTGTGACGTTCGAGGTAAAAATCAATGATATCCTCAAATTCCTCCACATCGAAGAAATACATCTTGTTGTGCCTGATCATCTCATCAAACTTACCAACCAGCTCATTCAGTTCACCGCTCAGAGGATCGAATTCTTCCTGCATAAAAAATTGATTAAAAATCGCCACAAAATTAAGTTTTTTAATCAATCCCTGAATTTTGGTTAAAAATTCACCGAAACGCAGGCGATATTACCGCTTCGGGCGATGCTACCGCTGAATGAGGTTGGTTACAAGAAAAAACGCTGTCAGTCCCGTACCTATGGGATCGCACGCTGACAGGTTTTTTAGTCACCCGGTGAATGCTGCCAAACTTCGACCGTGCTTCGAACCGTGGTGGACATTTCAGACGATTCACCGGGTGACTACGATTTAACAATTCACCCCGAGAAGATACCATCCCCCCGCCAAACCTGAAACTGCTGTGGACGTTGCAAATGATTCACGGGGTGAATGATCTCTGTTGAATGTATACACTGAAAATAAGGTAATCCCGAGGGGATCCCTACGGGATAAGGTTGAAAAGCCTGATGGTTGCTCAATCCTACTAAGGTTTGAGGATGCAAATAAGGTTTTCAATTTTTCGGAGAAGGAAAACCTTATCCCGAAAAAAAACCTTAGTAGAGAAGATGTTTTGTAAAAATCAACCTTATTACCTTATTGGTGGACTTTGCAGGTGGTTCAAGGGTGAATAAAGAAATAACCGTGGGTCATTGTAATGACTTTTAGTTATGACTTTTGGTCATTAAAGCTCGGGGTTGCCATCCCCTCCTCCAACCCAAAGCTGGCGCAGCGGGGTTTGCTTCCCGGTTTAACAATTCACCCCGTGAATGTTACCAAACTATCACCAAACCTGAAACTGGGGCGGCTTTTGAAGGTGATTCACCGGGTGGATCTTTTTCATTCAAGATTCTCCAAAGTAGTCCTTCGGACAAAATTCCAGTTCACCTGGTGAATGGTTTAAAACAACCACTTAACATGAAAATGAGGTGGGCTTTGCTGGCAATTCATGGTTTGAATCCGGCTGGTTAGCCTTTTTTTCAAATCTTCTCCAACCTCAAGTAAAAAATGAAAGTAATTTTGCGGGCAAAAATTTCACTATGCCTTTGATC
>JACZJL010000113.1 GCA_014860585.1 Bacteroidales bacterium
TCCAACCGGCTACAACATTGGGATTGACATCAAAACCATCCTCGAGATGGAGGAGACCGGCTACAAAAAAGCCAACTACAAAATCCCTGAAAAAGAGTTTCCATACACCAAAAACCTTCCGAATGTCAAGTTGTTCGGAACGGGCGGAACCATTGCCTCCCGGCTCGACTACCGCACCGGCGCTGTAATTCCTGCATTTTCGCCGGGAGAATTGTACGGCGCCGTTCCCGAGCTGGCCGACATCTGCAACCTGACCACCGAAAAAATCTTCGCCGTTTTCAGCGAAAACATGGGTCCAAAACAGTACATTGCATTAGCCAAAGCCATTGGGCGCGAGATTGAAAATGGAGTGGATGGCATCGTGATTGGACACGGAACCGACACCTTGCATCATACTGGCGCTGCGCTCACTTTTATGGTTCAAAACCCACCTGTACCCATCGTCCTCGTTGGATCACAACGCTCATCCGACCGCCCGAGCAGCGACGCCGCACTCAACCTGATGCACGCCACGACTGCAGCCGGCCACGGTGACATTGCCGAGGTGATGGTGTGCATGTTTGGGCCAACATCCGATGAGTACGGACTGCTTCATAAAGGAACGCGGGTAAGAAAGATGCACTCATCCTACAGGTCAACGTTCAGAACGATTGGCGATATTCCACTGGCTATGGTGAACCGCAAAGGATTAACCCCACTCAAAAAAGACTACCACCACCGCCGTAAGGACAACAATGTGATCATCAAACCCTATTTTAGCGACAAAGTGACCATGCTCTATTATTATCCGGCCATGAAACCCGACATCCTGCACGCCATTATTGACCAGGGTTACAAAGGTGTTGTGATTGTAGGCACCGGCCTGGGACATGTGAACAAGGAGCTATACCCGGCTATCGAACGTGCACATGCCGAAGGTGTTAGTATGTTCATGACATTGCAGACAATCTGGGGCTATGTGCATATGTTTGTTTACGACACCGGCCGCGATATGATGGCCAAAGGGATCATCCCAACAGGAAACATGTTGCCCGAAGTTGCTTTTATCAAACTGGGCTGGGCACTTGGCCAAACCGAGGACCCGGAAGAAGTGAAAAAGCTGATGCTCACCCCAATCAACGACGACATTACCGAGCGCGAGCCATACAATGGCTACCTGGTCTATCAGGGCGGTATTCCCGAAGTGGAAGCTTTTGTGAGGAAGGTGCATAAGTAGGAAGTAGGGGAAATGTTTTAACTTTGCTGAAAAATTGAATTATGCCACAAGTAAATATCTCAATTGGTGATCCAAATAAAACTCATTTAACCTACAAATTGAGTGAGGATAAAATTCCTGATTTGATAAAATTCATTAGTTCCCTGAATGAAGAGGACAATTTATCACTTAAACAAGAGATTGAAATTGGCCTAACTGAGGTAAAAAATATCATAGAGGGAAAAGTTGAGCGAAAAACCTTGAAGGATATCATCAATGCCAAATAAGGTAACACCGACTTCAATATTTGAGAGGAAATACAAGAAACTTTCCCATAGATTTCCGTCAATTACTCAGAGTTTAGTTTTACTTGAAAATGAATTATTGATCAACCCAAGAATTGGAGTTTCATTGGGTTCAAACATTTATAAAATCAGGCTAAAAAATCTCGAAAAAATAGCTGGTAAAAGTGGAGGTTTTTGCGTAATTACTTATCTTACAGTGCTAACGGAAAACGGAACAGAGATTTTTCTAATTACGATTTATGATAAATCGGAGGAGGAGAACATTTCCAAACTTGAAATTTTGCAGATGATTAAACGGATATTTAATGATTGAAAACCCTTGTTGAATAACTCATCTTGTACTTGCAAAAAACTCTTTAAGTTTAAGATTACCTGTGGCTGTTTTCTTCATGACAAAATGTAAGTAGTCTCTGCCAGCAGTGAATTTGAGACATAACGGGAATTTGAAAAGGAATTACAGGGATTTCCTAATGTTTAATTTAATATGATTTGAATATGAACCACATCATCGCCAACGCAACTATAGTCAACGAAGGCCGGGTTGAAAACGGCTCGGTTTTTATCAAGGGAAATCTTATCGAGAAAATCATCGAACATTCTGCCGACCTTGACCCGAAACTATACCCCGACTACAACTACATTGACGTAAACGGCATGTTTGTGATCCCCGGCGTGATTGACGACCAGGTGCATTTCCGCGAACCCGGGCTGACCCACAAAGCCAATATTTATTCAGAGAGCAAAGCGGCGGTGGCCGGCGGCATCACCTCTTTTATGGAAATGCCCAACACCGTTCCGAACACATTGACCCAGGAATTGTTGGAGGAAAAATACCAGATCGCCTCCGAAAAATCACTGGCTAACTACTCCTTCTACATGGGGGCGTCAAACGACAATCTGGCGGAAATAGTCAAAACTGATCCCAGAAAGGTTTGCGGAGTTAAGGTTTTTATGGGCGCCTCAACCGGTAATATGCTGGTTGATAACAGGGGAACGCTCGAAAGTATTTTCAGAGAATCGCCCTGTTTGGTTGCCGTGCATTGCGAAGATGAAACCACCATTCGCCATAACATCAATTTGTTTCGCGAAAAATTTGGCGAAGCTGTTCCCATCAGCGCTCATCCAGAAATCCGTAGCGCCGAGGCTTGTTTCAAATCCTCTTCACTGGCCTTCGAGTTGGCAGAAAAATACGGAACAAGGCTGCACGTGCTGCACCTTTCGACAGCAATAGAAACCGGACTATTTCGCAATAATATTCCATTAAAAGAGAAAAAGATCACTGCCGAAGTGTGTGTCCATCACCTTTGGTTTAATGACCAGGATTATGCTACAAAAGGAAATTTTATCAAATGGAATCCTGCCATTAAAAGTGAATCCGATCGTAAAGCGCTGTTTACCGCAATGCTCGACAACCGGCTGGATGTGATTGCCACCGACCACGCCCCGCACACATTGGCTGAAAAGCAAAACAGTTATTTCAAGGCGCCATCGGGCGGACCGTTGGTGCAACATTCGCTTGTGGCCATGATGGAGTTTTACCACAAAGGTCAGATCA
>JACZJL010000114.1 GCA_014860585.1 Bacteroidales bacterium
AAAAAAACCATGAAAAATTTATTCATCGCCATCGAAGGCATTGACGGAAGCGGAAAAAGCACGCAAATCAATCTATTAAAGGAAAATCTCCAAAAGGCTGGCCACCACGTTTTTACTACTTTCGAACCAACCGACGGCCCAATCGGGAAAATGATCCGGGATATTTTCAACCACCGATTGGAAGCCGACCAGCGTACAATCGCAGCTTTGTTCGTCGCCGATCGGTTCGAACACCTGCTCAACAAACATCATGGCCTGGTAAGAAAAATGGAAGAGGGGTTTACGGTGATCACAGATCGTTATTACTTCTCCTCCTATGCTTATCATGGCGTACACATGCCGGTTGATTGGGTCATACGTTCGAATGCCTTGTGTGCGGAAATACTGCAGCCTGATCTCAACATTTTCATTGATATTGATCCAGAAACAGGAATGGAAAGGATCAGGAGAGGACGCGAGTCTGTTGAAATGTTTGAGACCCTCGAGAATCTCAAGTTAGTTAGGGAAAAGTATTTTGAGGTGATGGAAAGACTAAAACCGGAAGAGAAGATATTCATCACCAACGGCAACCGCCCGCCAGAAGAGATTGCCGAAGATATTTGGAAAGCGGTGAAAAGGATTGGGGAATGAGATTGATTGCTTTCTCTACTTCCTCATCGGTTGCCATTGCAGGTAAGTCAGGCTGCGCCAGAGCCACTCAAACGGACCAAACCTGAAATGCTTCAGCCATAAATTGCTTAGCGGTATCTGAACAGCAAATATTGCAATTGTTATCAGGATCCCCTGCCAGATGTTTACTTTTCCATAAAGTGCAAACCCATAGCTGAGATACAAAACGGAAGCGATGATACTGTGCATCAGATAATTGGTCAAAGCCATTCTGCCAACCGGTGCAAGTTTGGCAGAGAAGGATTTGAGATGGTCTTTGCTGATTAGCAGAACGATTCCGGAAACATAAGCCATTGTGAGGGCGGGACCGCCAAAGCCGGAACAAATCGTAGCAATTAAGGTGTAAATTGACGGCTGGTTCATTTGTCCCATCGAATAGATTGTAGTATAGATAATATTTAGCGGTAATCCGATGAGTAACCCACGGACGAATACTTGACGGAAGAATGGCAAATGATTTTCAGGATTGTTCAGATAACCTTTACGTGCAGCATATTGCCCTAAAAGAAACATGGCAAGTACGTTTGGATAAAAGAAGACAATACCGGGTAGTAACATGCCGTATTCGGTAAGCCGCATTTTTACGATATCCGAAAAACTTCCCGAAGGATAAACCTCTAAAGCCTTGGTAACGACTGCTGATAATCGTTGGGTGTTTTCGGCAAAACCTGCTTCCATGGCCGATTTTGCTTCGGGACTGAACCCGGCAAGAAAAACAAAAAAGACCATGATCGCATTGAGTGTTATGGGTACAAGGATGAAACCCAGCGCCCATTTCACCAAACTACGGTCTGGCGTTTTTTTGAACAGCAACAGCAAAAACCCGAATAATGCATAAAAAATCAGGATATCGCCCGGCCAAAGTAACGTCATGTGTGCAATCCCAAACAGCAACAGAAAAAATACCCGCCTGCGATAAACCGGAATGACTGTTTTGCCTTCCGGCATTGTTTTGTTTAAAAACAACCAGAAACCATAACCGAAAAGCAACGAAAACAGTACATAGAATTTACTTTCGAAAAAGAGTTTGATAAATCCTGTTGTCAGTTGGTTGGGCAGGTCAGTCCAAAGTTTAACATCCGAAAGTATGGTAACCAGCGGTGCATTCATCAGGGGCATGTTGACCATCAGGATGCCGAAAATAGCCAGTCCGCGCAGCATGTCAAGCGTTTGAATCCTTTGATTCCCGGGAATAGGTGTAAATAGACGTTCCATAATTTTTACAGATTTATTGTATTGGCAAAAAAAAGAAATATTTTTGATGAGCAGAAACGTGTAAAGTTTTGTTAATTTGTACATTGAAAAATTCGATCTATGGTACTTGCAAATCGTTATGTTTTAATTGAGGTCAGTGGGGCAAAACTTGAACAGGAATTTCTCGATTTTCCGTCGCACCTTTACAAGGAGGACAAGAATTTCATCCGGCCCCTCGATCAGGACGTGAATGCAATTTTTAATCGTCAAAAAAACAAATTGTATCGAAATGGCGATTCAAAGCGCTGGTTATTAATGGATGATAAGGATCAGACCCTTGGGAGAATTGCAGCTTTTTACAACCACGCTGTTGCAAAAGCCAACGATCAACCGACGGGTGGAATAGGCTTTTTTGATTGTATCAACGATAAAGAAGCGGCTGCCCTTTTGTTTGATGCTTGTAGAGACTGGCTTAAGGAGAACGGGATGGAAGCCATGGATGGACCGGTCAATTACGGCGATCGCGACAGTTTTTGGGGATGCCTGGTGGATGGGTTTTATGAACCGCTGTACAACATGCCCTATAATTTCCCTTATTACCAAGAACTTTTTGAGTCTTATGGCTTTAAGAACTATTTCAATCAATACACCTATCACCGCACAACCGAACCCGGAGGTGTGGATCCTGTAATTGAAGAAAAGGCAAACCGGATTTACAACAATCCTGATTACCATTTTGAGACCATCAACCTGAAAAATACAGATAAATATGCTGAGGATTTTATGGTGATTTTCAACAAAGCATGGGCAAGGTTTCCTGGTGTGAAGAAACTCTCCAAATCCCATGCGGTCGCTTTGCTAAGAAAAATGAAACCAATTATGGATCCCAGGCTGGTACTTTATGGCTATTATAAAGAGGATCCGATTGCATTTTTTATCATGATGCCCGATATTTACCAGATCATCCGTAAGTTCAAAGGGAAATTCAACCTGATCAATAAATTGAGATTACTTTACCTGCTTAGGGTAAGAAAGACGTGTACACGTATTGTAGGTCGAATTTTCGGTGTGGTACCCGAACATCAGGGCAAAGGGGTGGAAGGCGGTATCATCAAAGCTTTCCAGGAAGTAATTTCGGCATCAAGAAACTTCCAATACACTGATTTGGAAATGAACTGGATCGGCGATTTCAACCCCTCGATGATGAAAGTATGCGAACAAATAGGCAGCAAAATCCGAAAGACCCATGTCACTTACCGCTATCTTTTCGATCGCACCAAGACCTTCAACCGGTCAAGGAGGGTAAACATCTAAAAACCTTTGACCTGCATAATGGAATTTCTGCTTTCAGTTGACCTTGGTATCCGAACCGGTTTGGCTATGTTTGGATCCGACCAGAAGCTTTACTGGTTCCGTTCTCAGAATTTTGGTTCTTCTGCACGCCTTCGCAGGGCAATTCCCTGGTTGCTCAACCAGGAAGAGGATCTGGCTTATGTCATCATTGAGGGAGGCGGGCCATTGCTTAAAATCTGGGATGCTGAACTTCAAAGACGAAACCTTGAAGTGATCAAAATCATGGCAGATAACTGGCGCAGCGAGTTACTCTACTATCGCGAACAGCAAAACCGCAGCGATGCCAAATCCAATGCGATTATTTATGCCGGAAAAGTAATCGAAAAGCTTTCTGATCACAAGGCCACATCCCTCGATAATAACGCCGCAGAAGCAATCCTGATCGGACTTTACGGTATGCAAAGATTAAACTGGATTCGATCTGCAGGACAATACATGAGGAAATAGCTTACTATCCTTAAGTCTTTCCTTTTTGAAGGGCTGAAAATAGTTACCCAATAAAATTTCCATTTTAAATACTTTTTTACCAACCATCCGCGCCCAAATGTCCAGAGCTTTTTAGAATATGTTGGGGACTTCCGGGGAACTTACCTATGTGACGTATTGAGGTCAACAATCAAGGATAAATCCCGGATTTTTTAAAGATTTTAATTGATAAATGATGAAGGTTAGAATGACCGTTTAACAAAATTTAGGATTAATTAGTGTTTTTTTTGAAAATAAGGTAATTAATTACCTTAATTTTGTGATCGTCAATTCAATTTATTCATTCACACCCATTTGGGACTAAACCTGTTTAATTATGAAAAAGCTTAACACAATGGCATTGTTTCTTTTTTTGTGGTCGATGTTCACTTTGCAAGTCGCCGGACAAGATCATCCGGCTTTGAAAATCACAGCTAATCAAGAGGTTATTCAGCAGAAGGCCACACGTGACTTTTCGCTGCTTTACAGCCAGATGGACAATCCGTCTGATGTTGGAACCAATTCGCAGATGTATCCTGACTTTCCAACGTTTTCCTGCCAGGGAGCGGATGATTTCTTTGTTCCTGGCGGTGAAATATGGCAGATAAATTTGATTGAAGTTACCGGATTTTATTCTTTGGGGGGCGGTCCGGCTCTTAAGGCAAATGTTTTTGTGTATCAAAACAATCCGACAACCAATTCACCGGGTGAAGAAATGTATGCTTATTATCAGTATTTAGTTGAAGCACTTCCGGATGGTTCACTGTTACTTATTTTTCCAGTCCCACTTGTTATTCCAGAGGGTCATTACTGGTTATCGGTTCAACCAGTGATGGATTATACTACTTTCGGTCAATGGTTTTGGAGGCGACAGTCCGCCCCTACGATACTTGAAGAGTTTCACTGGCAAAATCCCGGCGGCGGTTTTGGTCAACCCAATGCGCTGACATGGCAAAAAGCTTCATTAATTGACTTTGGTACAACATCGGTGGATTACAATCTGAGTTTTGCTCTTTCAGGGACCATCGTAGAAGAGCCCGGCGAGATGAGTTTTGATCTGATAATAGGAAAATACTTAAATCCGGAGCCCTGGAACAATTGGGTCGGGGGTATTGGAGAAGTTACAAAAGTTACCCTGATACCCACAGGTGTTGGCTTAACACCAATGACCAATATTGAAGGGGTAAATTTTTCCTATTCTTCAGATGGACTCGTGTATGTTGACTTTTATTTTGATACAGAAGGTTCAAATATTGTTTTGAACAGCATTGGGCCGGATTATGGCGCCGGAGATGGCTGGAGCGGTTATTTGCCCCATGAAATGCTTCCACAGATCAATTTTGAGCTGTTCATTAAAGCTACTGTTAGCCTGTTAGACGGCTCTATGCATGAAGTTACAAAATCAATATTTTATGATCCTACACCTCCCTCGGCTGCAACAATTAATATTTATGACTGGCTTGCAGTTGAGGATGAAACCATCCTGATCAACATTCTCCCGGAACTGGCAGCCGACCTTGCCGAAGTGCAAATTGCAGTGGAAGACAAACCCGAAGAATTTCTGAAAGGTGTCGGTGATTACAGTCAGTTTGATGATGATGGTTGTGCCTCGGCCAGTGCTGCAGCCTGTCTGAAATGGTTTGCTGACTCGCTCGGAGATGACCAGATCATGGGCGGCCTTACCCTAGACCAGCTTTACGACCAGTTGTATGAAGATTTTCAAACCAGCCAACGGGTACTGGAGGATGGATCGAATATGTTCGGAGCACATTACGAAGATGTGGTAAGCGGTTTGAGAAACTGGATTGCGCAACATGGCAACGGATACCGGGTGAACCTGCAAAATCCGTTTAACTGGCAGGAGATGCGCAACCAACTGGAAAGAAGACAGGATGTGCTCACTACTTTTTACTATAATACGGACAATGGACAAGCCGGGCATCAGGTAACCTTTAATTCGATAAAAAACCGGCCTGAAGAAAACGGAACGATCCGTGTGGATTTTATGGATCCCTGGGGTGACGGAGAAATTCAACACGGCTACCTCAATCCTGAAACAGGCCAGATCACCGGTTACACAGGGGAGTTGTTCAATGAGGGAACAATTGCAGGAAATATAATCATTTGTCCTGTAGAAGAAGGAATTAACCTGCCTGAATCTCAAGCTGTTTCATCCGGACCTGACTTCCCACCGGTACTGATCAACCTGGGTGAACCCGGACTGAAATGGGTAAGATTACGGTTTATTGATTTTTCAGGTCACGCCTGGCAGGAGGACATTATTCTGGAAAGGATATTGCCCACACCTTTGCCGGTGGATGGCTATTTGCGAATCGGTGATTGGAGTATAGCTGAAAATTGGCATAACTGGATTGGCGGACAGGATGGGACGACACAATTACAACTGCATGGTTTTTCGGAGTTTCCGGTTGCCAAAGTCAGTTTTTTGGTGCAAATTGGAGATGAATGGGTGGTGTTTGATGAGGATGAAGATGGTTATGAACTCATTGAAAATACCACCGGAACGGGGAGCGGAGAGGGTGATGGCTGGAGTGGCTATTTTCCGCACAATTTCGTTCCACAGATCAATGCCGACCTGATGTTCAGGGCAGATGTAATTCTTGAGGACAACAGCACCTTCGAAGTGATGAATTCGATCACATACGACCCCACGCCACCGGATGACGTGCAATTGAACATAGAGGATTTTATGATCCTGCAGGATAATTTTTTGTTGTTGGATATAGAACCAGGATCAGCAAATATTCAGGAAGTGAATATTGAAGTGGTAACAAAGCCAGAGGAATTCAATAAGGGAATCCCCGGGATTACCCAACCCACCGGTGTAACCTGTGCCCCCACTGCTGCCGCTGCCTGTCTGAAATGGTTCGAAAGCCAGGGCGACACGCAGATCACCGCAGGGTTGACCAATGCAGCGTTGATCGACAGCTTAAAAAAATACTGCAAAACAAGTGCAACTGGCACACTTCCGGAAAATCTGGCCAATGGACTCAAAAAGTGGATAGAAGGTCATGGCAATGGATATACGATCAGGGGACCACTCCCATTTGACTGGAAAGAGATGCGCAATGAGCTGGAAAGAGGCCAGGATGTGCTGTCGGGTATCGCCTGGACAGGTGGTGGCGGTCACCGGATGACCTTCAATTCGATCAAGAACCGCCCGGAACCAGACGGTAAGATCAGGGTGGATTTTATGGATCCCTGGACCGGCCAGCAAGAGTGGGGTTACCTTGACCCGGCTACCGGTGAGCTCACCGGCTTTACCTCTACAGCAGGAAATTCAGGAAAACTCAAAGGGATCATCATCATTTGCCCTAAAGAAACGGCGCCATTGCCTGCATCCGGATATACCGTGACGGGTCCCAATCCGCCACCCGTCACCATTCCGGTTGATGATCCCGGGTTGTATTTCCTCCGCATTAATATCCTCGACCAGGACGGGCATACTTCGAGGTTCGACCTGGTGGTTGACCGGGTAGTTCCTGTGGAGCCCTTTGATGGTTTCATCAGCATTGGCGATTTTGTAAATCCTGAGCCCTGGAATAACTGGATAGGAGGAGTTGATGCGACCAGCACGGTTCAGTTGTTCCAAACCTCGGGAGAAGTGTCCATCGACAAGGTTGAATTTTCGTTCAGAAATGAAGACCTGACCTGGAGTGAATTCTATATTGATCTTGACGGCAGCCAGACCTCACTTAACACCCATGGCCCGCTCTATCCCGAAGGGGACGGCTGGAGCGGATACCTGCCGCATGCGCTGCTGCCACAAACCGACCATGAAGTCTTTATTAAAGCCGCAGTAACATTGACCGATGGCACAACCCATGAATTCATTCATTCAACATTCTATAATCCGACACCGCCTGATGGAGTGGAGATAAACCTCACGGACTGGCTGATCATTGACGACGAGACACTCTTACTTGAAATCAATCCTGGAACATGCACAGACATTCAGCAGATCGAAGTAGAGGTTGTGGAGAAGCCCGAAGAGTTTAACAAGGGCATTCCGGATGTATGGCAATTCCCGTATGATTACGGATGTGCTCCGGCCAGTGCTGCGGCTTGTCTGAAATGGTTCGAAAGTCAGGGTGATGATCAGATTGCGGGAGAATTGACTTCTGACCAGTTGCTCGATAGTTTGTACAAATACATGCACACCGATCAAAGGGTAAACGAGGAGGGAGACACCATCAGGGGAACCCTCCCCGCGGATGTGGTTTCGGGTTTGAGAGAATGGATAGAAAAACACGGGAACGGATACAGGGTAACACCCGTGCAGCCCTATGACTGGAAACAGATGCGTGATGAACTGGAAAAGGGGCAGGATGTGCTTACAGGTGTGCTGCATTCAACAGGCGGCCACATGATGACCTTCAATTCCATCAAAAACCGTCCTGAACCAGATGGCCGCATCCGGGTAGATTTCATGGATCCCTGGTCGGGAGAGGAGGAATACGGATACCTGAATCCCGAGACCGGAGTGATATCTGACTTTTCAAATCCTGACACCTTTGAAAGTGCCACGATTTTCCTGAATGTCATCGTTTGCCCCAATGAAACGACGTCATCAATGCCTTCACCTGATGTCGTGATTCCTGGTCCTGTGCCAGCCCCGACACCAATCGATGTAGGGGATCCCGGCCTGAAGTGGATCCGTATCCGTGTCATTGACCAGTCAGGTCATGTTTGGCAGGAAGATTTGGTGGTTGAACGTACCGAACCAATAAATCCGTTTGCTGATGTTATCGTCAAAATCGGCGATTACATTGGGTCAGAGGATTGGTACAATTGGTTTGGCGGACCAGATACAACAACTCCGGTTCAGCTTTTGGATCTGCCGGGCGTTGGCGATGCCTGTTACGATATTCAACTGGTGAACTTTTCCTGGTCAGCTGATGGGATTGAATGGCAGTTATTCGACAGCGATGACGATGGATCAGAACCCTACGAAAACACATTTGGCAGTTTTCCTTCTGAGGGTGATGGCTGGACCGGATACATCGAGCATGCCAACCTGCCACAAAGTTATCAGGAGATTCTGTTCAAAGCTGAAATTGTCACCGACATGTGTGGTTCGTTCGAAGTGGGAGGTTCGAAAAACTTTGATCCAACACCTCCTTCGGGTGTAATCATAAATGTTGAAGATTTTGTCATGATAGAAAACAATGAAATAGTGCTGGAAGTAAACCCGGGCCTTTGTTCCAATCTGACGGGCATTCAATACAACATCACCAAAAAACCCGAGTACTACAACAAAGGCATTCCACATGTGGGTCAGCGCGAAGGAGACCACCCGAATGGGGGTAATGCCTATTGCGCACCAACTGCGGCAGCTGCCTGCCTTAAATATTTTAACGACCCGTTTGCCACTGGTTTCATCGACAGCATCCATGTTTTGATAGATTCACTTGCAAGAATTTGCAGAACGGATTCGATAAGAGGAACCGCTCCTTCCAATCTTGCCGGAGGTATGTTGGAATGGATCCTGAGATATGGATTCCATTATTCAGTGCGTGGTCCGCTGGCTTTCAACTGGCACCAGATGAGATCGGAGTTGCTGCGCAGCCAGAACGTGCTATCCGGCATATACTGGCCAAATGGTGACGGGCACCGCATGACCATGAATTCGATAAAATTGCGACCTGAAAAGGATGGAAAAGTCAGGGTTGATTTTATGGATCCCTGGACAGGCAAGGAAGAATGGGGATATTTGAACACAACTACCGGTCAGCTGACAGGTTTTACCGGAGCCGGCGCCAGCGGCAGGTTAGGAAATATCATTATCGTTTGCCCCCGTGAGCCAGAACCTGTATTACCAGATTATCCTTATTTGCCTGGAAGTGGTGGAGTATTGACCACGATTTCAGTACCTGATCCCGGCCTTTATACACTGGAAGTACGGGCGATCAATGAATCAGGAAGCATTTACACCCATTATTACATTCTGGAGAATCCGGTTCGCCAGGAAGTCGCTTTAAATGCCGGATGGAGTGGTCTTTCTTCTTATGTTGTTCCTTCTGATGACAACTTCGAGGCAATCTTCGGATCCGCTATTGACGATCTGATTATTATGTATAATAACGATGGCATGCTCTGGCCTGCTGAAAATATCAACACGCTGGGATTCTGGAATGCAGACGAAGGGTATGTGATAAAAATGGCCGCTGATGCCACTGTAACGTTCACTGGACAACCCAATCCATTGACAACCGTTACACTCACGGAAGGACTGAATATTCTGCATGTTCCAACCGAATGCGGCATGTTAACATGGGAAGTATTCGAACAATTGAACGAAAATTTCCTCTATATCCAGGGAATTGCCCTTCCACAAATATTTATTCCCATGTATGGTATCGACAATTTGAATATCCTCGAACCTGGCAAAGCCTACTTCATCGTTACAACCCAGGATGTGACCCTCACTTTCCCTGAATGCGGGGTTTCTCGTGGAGATGAAAAGGGACAGATTATTTTTGAAGAAGAGGAATCACCCTGGGGAGTTACCATCAAGTCGCCAGTAAGTCATAATATTGTCGTAACCTCTCATGCAACGGGTTTTTTGAACCCTGGTGATTTTATCGGGGTGTTTAACCCGGCCGGACAACTTGCCGGATATGTATTGGTGGGGGAAAGCCATTCGTCGGTCAATGTTACCGTTTTTGGGAAAGATCCTTTCAATTCTGTTGCTTCCGGGATGAATGAAGGCGAAAAGTTTGAATTCAGGTATTATGATAATGCCTCACGATTGACCAGAACTCTTGAGCCGGTTTATGACGCTTCGCTTCCCGCTGCAGGAACGTTCCAGCCTTTTGGTCTTTCGGTAGTTATCGGGTTTAAAACCAGTTCCTTATCCGTTACTATCCCGGATGTCAGTGAAATCACCCTGTATCCCAATCCAAACGACGGTACCTTTACCATTATTCAGAACAATGACCAGCCATTTATCCGATTTGAGGTTATTGATCCGACAGGTCAATCGGTTAGTGAGGGAGCGCTGCAGGCGCAAACGACAATCAATCTGAAAAAAAGAACCGGCGGAATCTATTTTATCCGGCTTTCAGGACCAGGAACAGTTTTATTGAAAAAAATTGTGATTCAACGGTAAATGCCGGATTGAAGGGTAACACAATAGGGTTGCTTCGGCGACCCTGTTGTTTTTATGGTTAGTCGGATTCTATGGAATTATTTGAAAACCAACTCTTTTGTCAGGTCGAACAGGGCAATAAAGCATTTTGCTGTCAATCTGGAATCTTCAAGTGCATTATGGGTTTCGCCTTCACGCTCAAAGCCAAAATAAGCCGCTACATTGGTGAGGCTATGCGACCGGGGAACTTTTTTACCATTATTTTCCAGGATCATAAATGCATATTGCGAAATGCTGCTCAGTTCAAGCATCCGGTAGGAAAACGGCCAGGGTATTTTTTCCTTTTTATAGGCATAAGTCAGAAAATTGATGTCGTTGATGATGCTCTGGCCACAGATCACGATACTTTTTAAAGAATCCTGTTGTCGAAAGAAGAGACTTTTCCTCATCCAGGCCTCAAACTCCTCCAGTACTTCGTTTAGCATTGGTGCTTCATCAAGATCGTCGATGGAAATCCCGTGAATCTCCTCAGAATGCCCGGAAAAAGCATCTTCATTTTCAGGATAAACATTACTGAGGAATTCTCCCCTGAACTTCCAGTCATCATCGTAAACTTCGGCGCCGATCTGAATAATCTCATTGTAATCGGGTTCCGGCCCGGTCATTTCTAAATCAAGGACAAGGTAAGGCATTGTTTTTTTTGTGGCAAAAATAGAATTATTCAGGTTCAATTCCATTTAAAACATGAATACCTCTGTTTTCTAATTATTTATCCATAGCTTTGCAAAAAAAAACTTTGGTATTATTTGATTTTTCTTCTTGCTTAAATACAAAAATGCAGGCCATGTCACGCTTCGCCCACTTCTCTATACTCCTGAAACTGCTCTTCCCTATAGCGCTGATAGCGTTTACAACGACCCTGTATTCACAGAATTTTACCGATAGTAACCTTCCGATCGTAATCATCAACACCGATATTGACCCCAACACCGGCCAACCCGCAATCATTCCTGATGAGCCGAAGGTGCTGGCTACCATGAAAATCATTTACCATCCGGATGGCTCACGTAACTATGTGAGCGATCAAAACAACCCGGATTATCTTAACTATAATGGCCGTATCGGAATTGAACTCCGGGGCACAACGTCTCAATGGCCGCCGAAAAAACCGTATGGCCTTACCACGCTGAAAGATGATAACCAGACCAACAATAACGTGGAAATTCTTGGCATGCCCAGCGAGAACGACTGGATTCTGAATTCTTTTGCATTTGACCCCTCTCTGTTGCGCGACGCGCTTTCTTATCAACTCTCCAGAAACATTGGAAACTATTCCACTCGTTTTGTTTACTGCGAGGTAATGGTGAACGGGGATTACAAAGGCCTTTACATTTTTATGGAAAAAATAAAAATTGACAATGACCGCCTGGATTTGGTTAAACTCACTACTCTCGACAACACATTACCTATTGTTACCGGCGGATATATTACTAAGGCGGATAAAAATACCGGGGGCGACCCGGTAGCCTGGACCATGCCCTCCTATTCCGGCCCCTGGGCTAATGTGGATTACATTCACGACAATCCAAAGCCGGAAGATATCACCACTCAACAACATAACTATATCTATAATTATTTCATGGCTTTCCAGCAAACGATGACTAGCGGGAATGCTTCACTGGTCACCGGGTACCCCTCCAAGATCGATATTCCTTCATTTATCGATTTTATGATCATTAACGAACTGGCCTCCAATGCGGATGCTTATCAGTTCAGTACATATTTTCACAAAGACAGAAGCGGAAAATTGCGCGCAGGCCCTATTTGGGATTTGAATTTAACCTACGGCAATGACTTATTTTTATGGGGTTTCGACCGAAGCCATACAGATGTGTGGCAGTTCAACTATGAAAATCGGGGATCAAAATTTTGGAAAGACTTGTTTGACCATGCTACCTTTAAATGCTACCTGGCCAAAAGATGGAATGAACTTGCAACATCGGGGCAACCACTCAGCTACGCTATTGTGACCGGCCAAATTGATGAGATCGTCACTCTGATCTCAGAAGCAACTGTCAGAGAAAGCCAACGCTGGGGAACTATTGGTAATCACGCCAATAATATTGCCGAAATGAAAACCTGGCTTCAGGAACGGATCACCTGGCTAAACGCGCAACTCAACAACTACCAGAACTGCGCCAACCCTGATGTGCCGGAATTGGTTATCACAAGGATACATTATCACCCTTTGGAAGAGCAGGGATTTGCCGAAGATGAGCTTGAATATATCGAAATTCTTAACAATAGCAGTGAAACTGTTGACCTGACAGGTATCTATCTCAAGGAATTAGGAATTAGTTACCAGTTTCCACCCAACACGTTTATCAGTCCTTTTGAAACCATACAATTGGCTGGTAATGCTATAGCTTTTGAGCAGTTTTGCGGGATTACCCCCTTCGGGCAATATACCCGGTACCTTTCCAACAAATCACATAATCTGGTTTTATGCGATGCTTTTGGAAATATTATTGACGAAGTTGAATACTTCGACTCGGCGCCATGGCCAGAGGAAGCAGATGGCGATGGTCCTCACCTCAAACTGATCAGCCCCGAGCTTGATAATAGCCTGGCTGAAAACTGGATCGCCTCAACCGATCCTTTGCTTAGCCTTTCGAGACCCCGAAACCAGGTACATCTTTCGTTGTTTCCTAATCCTGCCCCTACCAGCTGCCTCATCGAAAGTGACCACCTGATCATCAACTGCCGCCTGACTGACGTCTTTGGAAAAACCGTAATCGAGGACCAACACCCCCTATCTTACTCTCATACCCTTATAGTTGAGAATCTGAAACCGGCAACCTATATCCTGATCACCAGCTTTGAAGATGGGTCAAGAACAATTAACAAACTTGTTGTTTGTAGAGCCAACTAAAGGTTACTCATTTAGCATTCCGGGAAGCAAATCAAAATCCATGCGTTTACTAGGGGCTTTGACTTTATTAAAAGCCAATAAAGATAAGTATTCCAGAAATATTCAGCCTCCTTTTTGTCCACTTGACTGAAAAGTAATTCCTTTATATTGAATACAGAATCATTACTGTTCTTTTGAAAAACAAATTACCTTTGCTCAAAGAATTTTGAATTTGAACAACTACTAAAAACCCAAATCAAATGACAAGTCAAAAATCGAATGAGTACAGTAAAAAGCAGAGTCGCATGTCGCGGATCATCAAAATCAGGGGGATCCTATTAGGGCTTGCTGCCGCTGTTGTGGCTTATTATTACCAGATGGATGCGTTAAGTTTTAAGACTGATCTCGATATTACTGATGTCCCCCAGCTATTCGGTTACCTGATTTTAATTGCCCTGTTTGTAGAAAGAGCCATTGAGTTATTGCTTGCGCTTTGGCGCAGTGCTGAAGCTGACAGCCTTGACAGGAATATTGAGAAACTGAAAGAAAGAATGGCAAAAATTTCTGACAATACGGAAGCAGAAAAGGAAGCCAAGCGCCAAATTATGACAGAGATTGAACTTGCAGAGGACGACAGGGTAGATTTCAAAGCTGAATCACGGTTGGCAGCTATTTGGACAGGGATGGTTATTGGTGTGATCATTTCAACGATTGGTGTCAGAATACTGGGAAGTATTTTTGAAGACCCGGTTTCATCTCATAAGATTCACATGGGGCTTTTTATTGTTGTTGACGTATTTCTGACAGGTTTTGTCCTGGCCGGCGGATCTGGCGCCATACACAAAATCATGACGCTTTACGATAGTGCCATGACCCGTGCTACCGAAAACAACAAGGCGAAAAAGGGGCAGAGCTAATTGAAAAGCATATTTTAAAGATTTTGGTTTTTGCTTGAAATTCAGCAATTCATGAGACCAATAAGAGGTGATTTTGATCGTTAAAATATTTGTAGTGTGGGTATGAGTATTCAAGTTTAAACAGTTATAGCTTTATATAAGTTAATTGACAATGACAACAATACGCATTGATACAAAAACAAAACCTGCCAGAGAATTGGTGAATTTCCTGAGGTCGCTATCGTTTGTACAAGTCCTGGAGGCTAAAGAAGTTGACAGTGAGCTCAACGAAGAAACGATTGAGGCGATCAGGGAGTTCGAATCCGGTGAAAGTGTTGTATGTGAGAATTATGATGACTATCTGAAAAAGATAGAAGATGTATAGGATTGTTTTTACTAAAAAGTTTCAACGCGATTATAAACTAGCTCAAAAACGGGGCTTAAACAATGATCTGCTCAATGAAGTTGTAAGGCTGTTAGCATCAGAAAAAAAATTGCCTCCCAACAACAAAGATCATTTACTAAAAGGAAACTACATAGGTTTCAGAGAATGTCACATTCAACCGGATTGGTTACTGATCTATCTAATTGATAATGACAGAAAGATAGTAAGCCTGATCAGAACCGGAAGCCATGCGGATTTATTCAGCTAAATGAAAAGGTTTTCACCCTGGAAAATCATAATCTATTAAGCAGCTTGGCGACCCATCAACCCAAAAGATGTATTTTTGTTCCTTAATCAAATCAAACAAAATCAGAAAAACTGGATACAATGAACAAAATCGGATTGTTTTACTGGCCCAAAGGGGGCAATGTCGAGTATTGCGCTAAAAAGATCGCAGCAAAACTTAACAACTTTGAAACAGAGGTTTATAGCCTGAATATGATCAGGGAGCTGGACCTGCCATTTTACGACCTGGTGATTGTGGGTGGCTCCACTTCGGGCGCTGACATCTGGGAAAATGCAGCCGACAACAACTTGTGGTTCGACTTTTTTGCCCGTCTCGAAGGAGCAAATCTCCAGGGGAAACCGGTTGCTATTTTCGGCCTTGGCGACCAGGTGCTTTACCCCGACCACTTTGTGGATGGCATGAGTGTGATCAAACGGGAATTAGATCGTGTGGGCGCTTCACTTGTCGGGCGCTGGTCCACCGACAGTTACGACTTCACCGGATCCGAATCGCTGGAGGAGGGGAAGTTCATCGGCCTTGCTCTCGACGAAGACCAGCAACCCGAACTCACCGATCAGCGAATTGAAAAATGGATTAACCAGATTTTGAAGGAGGCCGGGTTGTAAAAAGGTTTTGTTTTTATGAAACCTCCAATTTATTATCCCTGCCCTAACCAGCAGGGATTATTGTTTTATTGGTTAACAGGCTTTTAAGTTTAAAACATAATAAAATGTCCGAAGTCATCAAATACATAGCTCCAGAAACCGAAATTGAACTTGAAGTCGGTTTTGAAAGGGATACTGTTTGGCTTTCACAAGATCAAATGGTGGCTCTTTTTCAGCGCGATCAATCTGTAATTTCAAGGCATATAAAAAACGTTTTTATTGAACGGGAATTGGATGAAAAAAGCAATATGCAAAAAATGCATATTGCAAATTCTGATAAGCCAGTCATGTTTTACAACCTTGATGTGATCATTTCTGTTGGATACCGTGTAAAATCTCTTCGTGGCACCCAGTTCCGAATTTGGGCTACAAAAATTCTGAAAGAGAAACTGCTCGAATCGGTGAGGCGGAAAAGTACAGCAGAGGAACTGGTGAATGTGGTTAAATACATTGGCAGGATCACTCAGGGTAGAGCGCTGGAAAAGGAAGAAGCGGTGGGCTTGCTGTATGTGATCACTGATTACAGTCATGCCCTGGAAATGCTGGATAAATACGATCACCAACTCCTGGAATTAAAAGCAGGGTTGAAAGAATCAACACTAGTTACCGTTGAGGAAATTAGGCAACTTATTGCTGAGATGAAAACGAAATTTGGGGGTAGCGCCCTTTTCGGACTTGAAAAAGACCGGTCACTCGAGAGTTCCGTGACTGCCATATACCAGACTTATGACGGTAAAGAGTTGTATCCTTCACCGGAAATCAAAGCTGCAAACCTGCTTTACTTTTTGGTAAAAAATCACTCCTTTGTTGATGGCAACAAGCGTATTGCTGCAGCATCATTTATCTTCTTTTTGCATAAAAACAACCTCCTGTATAGCGATTATGGCGCAAAAATCATTGACAACAACACCCTGGTGGCTTTAACATTGATGCTCGCCGAAAGTAATCCGGCTGATAGAGAAATGTTAGTTAAGGTAGTTGTAAACTTGCTAAATAGATAAAGTACTACAAAGAGATTGGCTTTTATAATAACCTCCAACTATTGATATCTGGCAAAAAAAGCGGAGTTTTTAGTTTCGGAATTTGCCTGTCACAAATCTATTCACCGCTAAGGCAACTATTTGCTAATTTTGCAGGCATTAACAACCCTCAACTAATACCGGAAAATGAAAGAAAAATTGGCTGCTTTTGAGCGCCTGCTGAAGATTATGGACGACCTGCGCGCCGGTTGTCCCTGGGACCAGAAACAGACGCTTGAAAGCCTCAGATACCTCACCATCGAAGAAACTTACGAACTCTCCGACGCCATTCTCGAAAAGGATATGATCAACATTAAGAAAGAACTCGGCGACCTGATGCTACACCTGGTTTTTTACGCAAAAATCGGTTCTGAAACCGGCCACTTCGACATCAAGGATGTGCTGGACAGCATCAGCGAAAAGCTGATTGAACGTCATCCGCATATTTATGGCGACGTGAAAGTGGCCAACGCGGAAGATGTGAAAAATAACTGGGAGAAGATCAAATTGCGTGAAAAAGACCGAAAGTCGGTGCTGGATGGTGTGCCCAATTCACTACCGGCAACGGTGAAAGCATACAGGATGCAGGAAAAGGCCCGTGGTGTGGGTTTCGATTGGGAAAATGCAGACCAGGTTTGGGAAAAGGTGAAAGAGGAAATGCAGGAACTCCAATGTGAAGTGAAAAATGGTGAACCCGAGAGCATGGAAAAAGAATTTGGCGACCTGATGTTTTCGCTTGTTAATTATGCCCGCTTCATTGGTGTTAATCCTGAAGATGCTTTGGAGCGCACCAACAAAAAATTCCTCCGGCGGTTTAAATACATCGAAGAACAAACTAAAAATCAGGGAAAAAACCTAAAGGAACTAACCCTTCAGGAAATGGATGCCTTTTGGGATGAGGCAAAGAAGTGTGAATAGTGAAGCCATCAATGGCTTCATTACGAAATTCCCGCTTACGACTCAGAGGAATCAACCCTTAAAAATGAAACTCGAGGTTTTTCTTCAGATCAGGATGTAAACTTTGAAAAACAGGACAAGTAAGAGCTGATTGACGGATAATGGTTTTCTGTTTTTCGGTGTAGTCATTTTTCGGGAAATAAAACTCAACGATTACCTCACTCACCCGTCGTGGATTGGCAGCCATAATCTTGGTGATGTTGATCTTGGTTCCGTCAATACAGAAACCGTGCGTATTGGCAGCAATCCCGATAATAGTTACAGCACAGGCTCCAAGCGAAGTAGCCAGCAGATCGGTGGGTGAAATCGCCTCTCCCTTTCCCTGGTTATCGGGCGGTGCATCGGTGATAAATTGTTGACCCGAGCGGGTATGGGTTATCCGGGTGCGAAGTTCCCCCAAATATTCAATGGTAGATGTAGTCATTATTTCATATTTTTACGTTGGAGCAAATTTAAATCAAACCTTACAACCGCTACAAAATCTTTCATAACCCTGAGATTTCAATTCACAAATACCTTCTTGTGTGCTTTTTGTATATTGAATACCGCTGCCCAAATTTTTTCTCAAGAAACGCTTCTTCTTTGAGAATGATGAGGTGATGCAGGTAAATTCCGGTCACACCAATTGGTAAACTTATGATGTTTGGTACGATTAAAACCGATGAAATAGTCAGCAGGATAACTCCCAGATACATTGGATTGCGGCTGAAACGATAAATTCCGTTGGTTTGCAGTTGGATAGTGTCATTTTTCGGAAGTCCCATTTTGGTAAATTTCCCCAGATCGGCCAATGAAAGGTAAAGAAAGCCTGAAGCAATTATCATGATTAAAATACCGGCAAGTTGAACGAATTCGGGCAAACGATAACTGGGAATTTGCACACCGGCCATATGCACAACCATCAGTAAAACCGGGAACAACGCAGCAAATTTGGAAAACAGCACAACAAAATTAGTGATTGATGCCTTTCCGTAAAGCTCCCCTCCCCGTTTCCTTACAGCATGAATTGTCATAGCCATCCGGACAGAAAGGACGAGAAACAACAGCAGAACAACTAAACTTTGGGTTCCCAAAATGTGTTTTCAAAAAGGTTGAAAGGATTAATGAAACTCACTGCGCAGCTGCTCAACCCATCTGCTGATGCGCGCTTGCGTTAAGTCTGCCTGGTTTACATTGTCAATTGCCAGCCCGACAAACCTGTTGTTTTTAATGGCCAGCGAAATTTCAAAATCATAGCCAACAATGGGGGTGAAGCCAACGATGGTGATCTTATCTTTAAAACGGTGATAAAGGGCGCCCAGGCCGTTCACAAAACTGTCGGCCCACTCTTTCTGATCTCCGGTTCCAAACAGGGCAATCCGTTTAGCCGAAAGGTCAGTTGAGTCTATTCGGCCTGCAAATTTCTCCCAGTCTTCCTGCATTTCACCCAAACCCCAGGTAGATGTTCCGAAAATCAGGTTATCATATTTTTCAATGTCTTTTGCTGTCGCTTTTTCGATGCTGAACAGGTCGGCCTGATCGGCGCCAAAAGCTTGTTGTATCTGTTCAGCAACTTTCATTGTGTTCCCGAGCGTAGAACCGAAGAATATTCCAATTTTTTTCATTTTAAATCCATTTTTACAGATAGTAAACAACACGGATTTACTTTTGTTTGTGTGAAGAGCCAATGCTTAGGGATTAATTCAGTCAATTCATTTTAGTAAAAGAAATATTCCGAAATTCAATCTCCACCTTTATGGAAAATTTAAAATTAGCAGAAATCAGAAAAGAATATTTGCAGGGCGAACTGGACGAAAAGAGTGTGGATAAAAATCCTCTGATTCAATTTAGCCTTTGGATGAATGATGCCCTGAAAGCAGAGGTGTTGGAGCCAACTGCCATGGTGCTTGCAACAGTTGGTAAGAATTTTAAGCCCTCCGCCAGAATGGTTTTGCTCAAAGGCGTTGATGATGGGGATTTTTTATTTTTTTCCAACTATGAAAGTAAAAAAGGATTACAAATTGATGAAAACCCGCATGTTGCGCTGACCTTCTTCTGGAAGGAACTTGAACGTCAGGTACGGATTGAGGGTGAAGTGGAAAAAACTTCGCAAGCCATTTCTGATGACTATTTTAAATCTCGCCCTTACGAAAGCCGTCTAAGCGCTGCTGCATCACCCCAAAGTAAGCCCGTCACGGGCAGGCGGGAGCTTGAACGTTTAAAAGATGAGTTAAGAGAGCAATTTCCCGACAGGAACTTTCCCCGGCCGGCAAACTGGGGAGGATACAGGGTTAAGCCCCGGTTGATTGAATTTTGGCAGGGTCGCAGAAGCCGCCTTCACGACAGGGTTGTTTATGAACTGAATAGCCAGGGAGTGTGGCTAATTAGCAGGCTGGCGCCATAGTTTCAATGGGCAGTTGAAAATTCTGAGCTTTCTGTTTTAGCGCAGCAGATCGAAATTGATTGAAATTTCCCTGTTTTCGCGGAAATCGTACATCGTGAGTTTCCTTATCTGGTAATAGTTGTTCCAGTAGTTTTGGAGACTTCTGATGAAGCTGACTCGTGAGTTGTCGCTGTTGATTTGTGCCGTTGTAAGGTCGGTGATGCTCACTTTATCAATCAGGTAGCGCTGTCGTGAAATTTCATAGCTTTTCTGCGCTACGGTGTCGGATTTGGCAGCAATCTCAAGCCGTCGCTGTTGCATCTTGAAATCCATCACCTGTAAAAAAACACTTTGATTAAAGTCAATTCTTTCCTGTTCCACCGCGGTTCGTACGATATCTCTGTCCGATTCAGCCACCTTGATTCGTCCCTTCGCCAGACCCCAGTCAATGATTGGAATTTGGATGCCGAGCACAAATAATTGTTGATCCTGCGGGTCTTTGTAAACTTCTTCGAATTCAGCAGAACTTTGGGTTAAACCGTATTGTGCAAAAATATTGGCACTAAAGCGATCGGTAGTACGGGCACGGACCACTTCTCTGTCTGATTCGATTAACCTGCGATCAAAAGCCAATGCCTGAGAGTTATTCAGGTTAGCCAGTTCGATGGCAAAATCGGGGGGTATTTCAAAGTAGCTCACGCCCTCGACGGGTGGAACCGGTTCTATGGAAACATCATCCTGCAATCGAAGGTAAGACTTCAGTTTAAACATTCGATCTTCAACATCAAGGGCAGCGGTTTCGTAATCGGCCTGTGCCCTCAGGTAGCTAAGCTCAAGTTGCAACAATTCGTTTTCACCGATACGGCCAAGATTAAAACGACCAAGCCCGATTTTATACAGCGTGTCATAGTAGGCCGTGTTTTGTTCAGCAACATCCTTTTGAATTTGCGAAATGAGCAGGTTAAAAAACAGGTTCGTAACATTGATTGCAATCTGTTCCACTTCCTCCAGATACCTTCGTTTGGCCTCGTTGTAGCGGATCGGATCAATCATCTTCGACCATTTATAAGGGTTAAATCCGAAGATGTTTTGTGAATATCCAACCACCAACGGCGTCGAGAGCCATGCATTCGGCGCAAGTCCGGTGAGGTAGTCGATCCGCTGGAGACCTGTTCGCATATACACCTGCCCTCCTGTAACCCCGATATTTTTACTCAGGGTAAGGTCTGCCGAGGCAGTCGAAAGGCTTCGCTCCCTGAAAGCTTCGCTGCCATCTGGCTGGATTACTTTTTCGATCGAACGGGTATATTGTGGCAAGGTGGCTTCAAAATCGAGTTTTGGGAGAAGCATAGCTTCGGAAGTGCGTAATTCCCAGAAGCTTTTCAGGAACCTGTTTTTGGCTGAAAGTGCATCCGGTGACTGCTCCTGTGCAAGGGTAATCACCTGATCAAGAGTCATCTGCTTACGAAGCGGCTGAGTATGGACGCTTGTTGTGAGTAGTAAACTCAATATTGCTAAAGCGAAATTTTTTATTCTTTTCATAAGGCACTATTCATGTCTTAACGAAGTAACCGGGTCTTGTCCGGCGGCTTTTCGGGCTGGCATCAGGCCAAACACAATACCCACTGAGGCGGCTACACCGAAGGAGACCAGTATTGAAAACAGCGAAACTACTGTTAGAATCCCTGTGGTTGTCATAATGATATGAGCCAGAATAACGCCGAGTACTATCCCGATAAAACCACCACTGATACTGATGATGGTAGCCTCGGCTACAAACTGAAAAATAATGTCATTTCGCCTGGCGCCAATGGCTTTGCGAAGTCCGATCTCACTGATGCGCTCCATCACCGAAGCGAGCATAATGTTCATAATACCGATGCCGCCAACAATGAGTGAAATGCTGGCAATAGCCCCCAGCACAATGTTGAAAATGTCTTTAGTTCGTTGTTGCTGTTTGAGCAGGAGTTCAGGTATGATGATCTCGAAATCGTCTAACCCGGCATGTCGACGTATTAGCATGCGCTGAATGACTGCAGCGGTGGCAGCCAGTTGCTCGCTTTCCTTCATCTGGACAATCAATTTATCCAACTGATTGGTATTATCGCTGGTTTGCTCGTTGTTTCCCTGGTTAATGCTGGCTTTGGTGAGTAAAGAACGATCGCGGTAGCGAAGCAGGACGGTTTTTATAGGAGCAAAAACTGTGTTGTTAAACTCGCTCACACCCAACGTTTCTGTTGCTGCTTTGCTTACTGCACGCGATTTGGTCACCCCGATCACTTCAAGCCAGATATTTCCGCATTTAATCTTTTTTCCGATTGGATTTTCCTGTTTAAAATACTTTGCGCGAATATCCGGCCCTATGATACAAACGGGAGCTCCGTGTTCGCGTTGCCAGTCTGAAAACATTTCGCCTTCGTATAATTCCAGGTTGTACACATCGAAGAAGCCGGGTTCGACACCCGAAAAACGTGCATTTCCACGGGTACCTGATTTAACAACAAATGTATTGTAAACCACTTCAGGGCTAATTCTATCAACTCCAGGAATAATTTCGCTGATGCTTTGAGCGTCGGCAAGTGTAAGTCCCGGGGAATATTTTTTATTTACCGTCTGACCGTCTTCTTCGGTTTGTTCCTCTTCGGTTTTGGTTTCGTCAGTAATTTTTGGGGTAATTACGATGTTGTTGACGCCAACCATCCGGATTTGTTCCAGAATTTCCTGCTGGGCACCTGTTCCAATTGCCATCATTGCTATAACTGCAGCCACACCAAAAATGATTCCCAGCGCAGTAAGGATTGAGCGGAATTTGTTGGTAAATACCGCTTCAACCGCTGAATTCAGGTTATAGAGATGCCGCTTCAAAAGTTATTTGTTGAGGGTGACAAGTTTTAAATCTGCATGATTTTCAGGAATAGCAATGTGCACTTCATCTCCCTGTTCCAACCCCTCAAGAATGATAATTTCATTGTTGTTGGTCGGACCGGGCAAAACCTGTTTTTTTACAGTGTTCATTCCCACATCCTGAAAAACATAACTTATTGTATCGTTGCTGTGTAAAGCTTCAATCGGGATAAAAAGCACACTGTCAATCTGAGCTGTAATGATCATATTTTTAGTGGTCATGGCCGGACGCATGATGGTATCGGACTCGTTTACAGCAATAATTACTTCAAACACTTTAGCATCTGAGCCCGGGCGTTGTTCGCCAATATTTGCCACTTCACTGACAATCCCCGAATATTCGCGTTCGGGGAAAGCATCTATGTTCACCTTTACCTGCTGGCCGGTTTTCACTTTTGAAATGTCTATTTCGTTAACATAGGTTTTCGAAATCATTCTCGAAAGGTCGGGTAGCAAAGCAACCACATTATCCCAGGAGTTGACGGTTGATCCTGTTTCGGTTTTTCTTCCCCGCCAGTCTCTGCGATAAATAATCATTCCCCGTTTTGGGGCATAAACGGTGAATTGCTTGAGGATGTCGAGCATACGTTCTCTGCGACGCTGCGCCTGCTCAAGCGTTGCCGTGACTTCCTGCATCTCAGCTTTCGATTTTTCAAACCTGAGCACATAATTTTCAACAGCCTGGTCGTATGCACGCTGTGCCTTTTCGTAGTTGATGGCCTCCTGGCGCTGCACTGCAGGGGGTTCATAGATAGATTGTTCAACTTTGATCTGCTGTTCTTCGAGGCCAAACTTAAGGTTTATCAGCTCATTACGGGCAGCCCTCATGTTGAGGGACGTGTCGAGCATGGTCTTGGTATATTGGGACTCCAGTTTCTCCAATTCACTCTCGAGGTCTTTAAGTTTACTCATGACCTCAGTCTGATCAAGGGATGCAACAAAAGCGCCTGAGTCGACAATGGTACCTTCAGGGATCAACTGATTGATCCTTATGTCACTCCAGATTTGAATTGAACGAAGGTTTTCGGGTCCGTAGATGTTTTCGGAACTTTTTGCTTCAAGCTCGCCTGTGGTGTTCACATCAACGATAAATTTCCCGTATCTGACCGGCACCTTTATTGATTCTACCGTTGATGTTTCTTGTCGCATCAGGTACCAAACAACGACAATGAGCACGAATGCCGAAACCATAAATATTACCAACTTTTTATTCATAGTCAGTATTTTACTAATTAGTTATCATTACCCGAAAAAAGTAAATCACCAGGAGCAAGAGTTAAGAAAATATGGATGATAGAAATAAACAGAATTATTCATCTTTTAATAACTCGTTGATGATTTTTTCGATGGAGATACCTTCTGCTTCTGCTTTGTAATTGCGCACAATTCTGTGACGCAGGATGGATGTTGCTACACTTTTCACATCTTCGATATCGGGAGAATATTTACCATTTATCGCTGCATGACATTTTGCTCCCACAATGAGGTACTGGGATGCACGTGGACCAGCTCCCCAGGTCAGGTATTCGTTGGCCCATGGATGTGATTCCTTGCGGTTTGCCCGGGTTTTGGTGGCCAGCTTCACAGCATATTCATACACATTGTCTGCCACCGGTATTTTTCTGATCAGGTTTTGGAAATATAAGATTTCATCACTGCTGATTACTACTTCAGGCTTGGCTTCGTAGGTGGTCGTAGTAGCTTTCACCACGTTGATCTCCTCCTGAAAAGACGGGTAATCGAGCCAGATGTTGAACATGAAACGGTCGAGTTGTGCCTCGGGCAAAGGATAGGTTCCCTCCTGTTCGATCGGGTTTTGGGTAGCCAGCACAAAGAAAGGCTCAATCAACTGATAATTTTTACCGGCAACCGTAATGGCTTTTTCCTGCATCGCCTCAAGAAGAGCCGACTGCGTTTTAGGTGGCGTACGGTTGATTTCATCGGCAAGGATGATGTTTGCAAATACAGGTCCTTTGATGAATTTAAAATTCCGGGTTTGGTCAAGAATCTCCGTTCCGATGATATCAGAAGGCATCAGGTCGGGGGTAAACTGAATCCGGCTGTAAGTGAGGCCGAGCACTTTCGAAACAGTATTCACCAGCAAAGTTTTTGCGAGGCCGGGTACACCTATCAGGAGAACGTGTCCTTTCGAAAAAATTGAAATGATGACATTATTCACCACCTCATCCTGCCCGACAATCACTTTGGCAATTTCCTTTCGTAATAGTTTTATTTTTTCTCCAAAAGCATCAATTGCTTCAACATCAGATTTGTATTGCATAAAGATTTTGTTTTTCGTTTAAATGGTAAATTAATGGTGTAATAAGGATAAATGCTTTAAAGCCATTTGTGTTCAAAGTCGCAATTAAGAAAACTATCATCAATCCGAATAAATGCCTTACGCGAATTGGCGACGATCCATTTTTTTATAATCTCTGATTTTTTCTGAAACAGCGCCCAGTTCTGTATCTGGTCATAATCTTCCTCAAGACTTGCACGATGGGGTTGGGTTCTTTTTTTCAGATAGAGTAACCGGTAGGCTTCGCTGCCATCCTGATCCTGCATCAAAACGGGAGTTGATAACTGTCCGACCTCTATTTTGTCAATTACAAAGAAAACTTTTGGATCCAATTCTTCTGGAGACCATTGGGTACCCCCTGTGTTAGGGTTGATCATAATACCTGCGTTGTTGCGTGATGGGTCGGTGGAGAATTTTGTTACTGCCTCCTCGAACGTGAGAGAATCAAGTCGAATTAATTGTGCAATGCTATCCAGAAAATTACGTGCATTTAAAAGTTCCTGGGGAGATACCTTGGGCTTCATCAGGATATGCCGGACACGCATAAAATCACCGCGCCGTTCAATACCCTGGATGATATGAAATCCGGCTTCGGTTTCGACTATGTCTGATATCTCACCCGGATCAAGTTTAAAAGCAATCGTTTCAAATTCAGGGTAAAGTTCACCACGTCCGCGTAATCCAATATCACCCCCCTGTCGTGCTGAACCCGGATCTTCGGAATAGAGCACAGCCAATGCTTCAAAACTCTCACCGTTAACAATCCGTTGGCGGTAGGATTGAAGACGTTCTCTGACCTCAAATTTCTCCTCCGGCGAGATGACCGGTTTCTTGACAATCTGAGCCAGCTCAACCACTGAACTGATTAACGGAATGCTGTCGGTCGGGATGTTCTTGAAAAACTTGCGTACCTCCGAAGGGGAAACTTCAGCAAATTCGGTAATACTTTGCTGCACCTGTTCGATCAATATCTGCTTTTCGATCACATCACTGAGATCGCTTTTGAATTCAGTCACCGATTTATCATAGAACTGCTCAAGTTTTTCCTGTGAGCCAAACTGGCCGATAAAATACCGCATTCTCCTGTCTAACTCCGAATTCACCTGGTCAGGCGTGACCACAACACTATCCAGTTCAGCCTGATGTAAGAGCAGTTTTTCGAACAACAAATTTTCCAAAATCATACATTTGGTGGCTTCTTCGCTCTCCTTTACGCCGCCCTGCATTCGCATTTGTAAATATTGCTGCTCAATGTCGGATAGCAATATATACTCTTTGCCCACTACAGCTACCACTTCGTCAATCACTACACCCTTTGACTCCTGACCTGAAGCAGGTTGTTGAAAACAAAAGAGGGTGATCATCAGAACGATTAAGATTGTTTTATTCATGGGTCACTTTTAAAAGTATTCGAAGTCATTTTTTGCCCTCGCCTGTTCGTAAATTTCCTGGTGCATCTCACGGATGAGTTTCTGCTTCCTGTCGTTCAGGATAATGAGCTTGATATTATCCCGCTCATAGAGCAATGGGGCAATGGTTCCTTTTAGTTTGTATTCGGTAAAATAGATCAGGTGGTAATATGGTGTTTCCTGAATTTCAACAAAACTGTTTTGTTCGAGAAATGATTTTGTGTTTTCCACCTGCAAAGGCACCTTTGAAAGGAAACGATTGAATGGTATCCATTCGTCAGTTATGATCGCATAATCTTCGCTAAAATTTACCGCATAATATATGAGCGAATCCTGGTTTCTTTCAAAATTCCTTTTGAAAAGTTTTCTCATCTGAGGCAGCTGGGGCGACTCCTCTCTGATTTTGATGTATAAGAATCGTACAATGTCATCTTTCAGGATGAAGTTGGCGAGGTTGGCTTCGTAATAAGTCAATAATTCCCTGTCGCTAACAATAGTATCCAGGTTCTGACGTATCAGTTCGCTTTCGTAAGTATAAATAATGAGCGAATTGCGGTAATCTCTTAACTGTAGGGTAAAATCCTTTTTTTCACTGGTCAGGTTCTTTTCTGCCTGTTGCAGCAGCAATTGATTTTTAATCCAATTGTTGATGTAGCTGTTGATGATGGCCATACTGTCAGCAGGTGTAGCATCTATTGGAACCAATCCGATCAGTTCAGACTCATAAAGGTAATTACCATAAACTCTTGCCACAGCACGTTCGTTGGTGATCAAACGGTTGTCGTCGCAGGAGCTGAAAATGATGGCCAGGAGAAAAAATGAAAATTGGAAAAATCTCAAATCAGGTGACTATTTTATTGTCGAAAGAACGTCCTGGTTAACTGTTACAGTATATTTCTCCCTCAATTGTTTCAACCACTCCTGCTCAAGATAATTTTGATAATCAGCTGTAATTATACCCCTGGCTTCGCTTAATGATTTTGTTTCCGGGTCAAGTAAATCTTTGATCACTGCAAATCCAAAACGGTCATCTTTTTCTTGAACAACCGGTGATATCCCTTTTTTCCACTCAATATTGTCAATGATAAAGTCTTCCTCCTTTGGGAATTTTCTTTCGGTGATAGTGATCTCATTGGTTTCGTCAGCGTTGAAGGCTTCTTTGATCTGATCAACACTCATTCGCTGCTCTGCCATGGCATGGGCCTTCTCAGCTCCATTTTTTGTTGTTGAAGTCATCAGGATAGCATCAACCCTGCTTCCCCACATGTAATTCACCCGGTTCTTTTCATAAAAATCTTTTAATCCTGTCGTATCTTTAATGGCTTTACTCCATACTTTCTGATCCGTAAGTTCAAAGAGCAAGATGCCGTCACGGTATTCTTTAACCAGCGCTTTAAACTCTGGATGTTTTTCCTCAAGGCGGGCATCTTCGTATTGTATTGCGTTGTCTTCGATGAATTTATCAAAGCTACGGTCAACAAATTGAACTACGGTTTCCTTTGGATTGATAGACTGATTTTTGGCCAGATATTCAGCAAACTCCTGTTGATAATATTCCTTGTCGCCTAACCTGGCAATCACACTATTTAGGCCGGCGGCTTGTTCAACTTCCCATTTTCTGCTGTAAATGCTTGAATCAATCACATTGTAAAAGGCTTCAATCGCTTTGTCAAATTTCTTGAATGGGGCTTCTTGTTTAATTCGCCTTATGATGGACTCCTTGCTTAAATTAGCACGGGTGTCCTTTGTCAGACTTTGTTTCAGGTTAGCTTTTTCGTCTTCGAAAGTACCGATAGGTTTAACATCAATCAGCTTGATGATGTGCCATCCATAGGAGGTTAACACAGGCTCAGAAATCTGTCCGGTATCTGCAATAGTCCGGATGCCATCGATAAACTGCGGCACCATACGATTGGAGCTGAACCATGGGAGTACTCCGCCATTCATTGAGGAACTTTTATCGTCGGAAAATTTCCGAACCAAAGTGTCCCATTCAGCACCCGATTTCAGTGCATTATAAAGAGAGTCGGCTTTTGCTTTCAGTTGAGCATTGTTTTCATCAGTGGGTTCCTGGGGCGTTTGCAAAAAGAGATGTGCAACCTGTACCCTTCCAAGCGCAGGCTTTTTATCCTGAAGTTTTACCAAATGGAATCCAAATTGGGTTCTGACCGGTTGTGAAACCTCGCCAACTTTCAAATTGTATGCTGCCTCCTCGAATGGATAGACCATATCGAAAACTGAGAAATAACCGATATCGCCTTTGTTTCCTTTACGGGCAGGCTGGAAGCCGCGTGCAGCCATATCGCGAGCAGACGGGTCGTCAGAAACCTCGGCAGCAACTTCACCGAAATCTTCTCCGTTTTCGACTATCCGCTTTCTGATTCCCATAATTTTGTTGTAGGCTTCAATGGTATCTTGTGTGGGGGCAAACTGGTCAAGGGTGATGAGGATATGGCTGGCGCGGATGTCATATTTCTTTCGCTCATAAGCCTGTTCAAGCATTTGATTGTTTAAATCCTCGTCCACAAAATATGGCTTGGCCAATTGATCACGGTATCCTTTCAACTCGTTTATAAATGAGGGAACCGTGTCAAGACCCAAGTCTTCGGCCTCTTTTACCTTTAGTTTAAAATTGATGTACAAATCAAGATACTCCTCAAGCGACTTACGATCAAGCACCTCGCCTTCAACGTTGTTTTTTTGATAAACGGCCATGAATTCCGAAACAGTGATGTTTTGATTCCCGATACTCAGCAAAACGGGGTCTTTGTCTTTTTGAGCAAACAGGGTAAGCGTTGAGATGGTTAAAATGGCAACAAGCAGTGTTGATTTGACCAGTTGCGGTATTTGTTTGTGTTTCACTGAATAACTCTGTTTTTGCATCTGATGAGGTTCTTTATTGATGTTAATTAATTTATTATATTTAAGTTTCATTTACGATTAAACAGCCTGATTATTTTATGATTAAGAGTAAAAAACAACTAAAATTTGCTGTAGTTCGGCGCCTCACGTGTAATGGTGATGTCGTGAGGATGGCTCTCAGTAACACCGGCAGCGGTGATTTTGATGAATCTCGCTTTTTGCAGATCATTTATATTACGCGAGCCCGTGTAACCCATGCCAGCCCGGAGGCCACCTACCAGCTGATGGATTACTTCGCTCAATGTTCCTTTAAAAGGTACTCTGCCAACGATCCCTTCAGGTACTAATTTTTTAATGTCGTCTTCCATATCCTGGAAATAGCGATCCTTCGATCCCATTTGCATGGCTTCGATTGAGCCCATACCCCTGTAGGTTTTATATTTTCTGCCCTCAAAAATGATGGTGTCTCCGGGTGATTCATCCACACCGGCAAAAAGTGAGCCGGCCATGATTGAATTTGCACCTGCAGCAATAGCTTTTGCAATATCTCCGGTATAGCGGATTCCGCCGTCAGCAATCACCGGAATACCGGTATTTTTAATTGCACGTGCCACTTCATACACCGCCGAAAGTTGAGGAATGCCAACACCAGCAATAATTCTTGTGGTGCAGATTGACCCCGGCCCAATACCAACCTTTACTGCATTGGCTCCGGCTTTCACAAGGTCACGGGCAGCCTCGGCAGTACCAATGTTTCCAACAACCAGTTGAAGATCGGGATATTTTTGCCTGATCATTCTCGTGGTCTCTAAAACACCCCTTGAATGGCCATGGGCAGTATCTATTACAATAGCGTCCACCTGGTTTAGCACCAACTCATCAACCCGGTCCATTGTATCAGCACCAACACCTACGGCCGCTGCTACACGCAGTCGTCCACGTTCATCCTTGCATGCATTTGGTCTGGCTTTAATTTTAATGATGTCTTTATAGGTGATCAGTCCGACCAGCCTGAAATCCTTATCAACTACCGGTAGTTTTTCAATTTTATATTGCTGAAGAATGTCTCCTGCTTTTTCAAAATCGGTAAATTCCGTGGTAGTTACAAGGTTTTCCTTGGTCATGATTTCGTCCACAGGACGGAACAGATTTCTCTCAAAACGCAAGTCGCGGTTAGTAATGATACCCACCAGACGGTTTTCTTTATCAACCACCGGAATTCCTCCGATACTAAATTCTTTCATGATATGCAGAGCATCCTCCACCCTTGCTGTCTTGTCAAGCGTGATCGGGTTGAGAATCATTCCATTCTCGGCACGCTTAACCTTTTTCACTTCAATACCCTGCTTCTCAATATCCATGTTTTTGTGCAACACACCAATGCCACCCTCCTGTGCAATAGCGATGGCGAGTTTATGCTCAGTTACTGTATCCATTGCCGCTGATACAATTGGAATGTTCATCCGGATGCCGGTGGTGAAATGCGTTGATAGGTCTACTTCGCGGGGCAATACTTCGCTATATGCCGGAAGCAGCAACACATCATCGTAGGTCAATCCCTCGCCGGTAAATTTATCTTGATATTGAACCATTTGCTGTTTCTCTAAAATTGGTGGCAAAATTAGAAAAATTACTTGGAAATTTGCTTATAAAGTTATCTTACTATGATTTTGGTTACAGTTACCCCATAAATATCTTATTTTGCAAATTAAAATGTTGTCATGAACGAACAGATCAAAAGCATCAACCTCAGGGTTTATGGAATTGTTATCAATGAGAAACATCAGCTTTTAGTCACAGATGAATTCCGGTTGGGATTGCGCATGACCAAACTCCCTGGTGGAGGGCTAAATCCTGGAGAAGGAACAATTGATTGTCTTAAGCGCGAATTCATGGAAGAGTTAGGACAGGAAATTATAGGGATAGATCATTTCTATACTACCGATTACTTCCAGGTTACCAGTTTGTTGAAAGAACCACAGCAGTTGATCAGTATCTATTATCTGGTAAAGATATTATCATGGCATCAAATTGAAACAAAAGAAAAGCCTTTTGACTTTGAGGATGTAGATGGTGCTCAATCCTTTCGCTGGGTTGATCTGGAGTCATTTCAGACTGTAGAACTTACCTTCCCGATTGATCGGAAAGTGCTGAAAATGCTAAAAGAAAAGAATTTTTCAAACCGCTAAGAAATCGATCTTCAGCGATTTACCGTATTCACCGTCTACCGAATAAATCATTGCAAAATTTACACGTACAAGGAGTTTTCGATAAACGGCAGGCTAATTGTAAACACCGTACCACTTCCTTGTTTGGACTCAAAACTAATTTGCCCATCCGAATTTGCAATGATACTTTTTACGATGGCAAGACCAAGGCCCATTCCACTTGTTTTTGTAGTGAAATATGGGGAGAAGATTTTTTCAGTTAACTCTGGGGAAATGCCCATTCCGTTATCCGAGACCTTGATAATACACTGCTGATTTTCTTTCTTTACTTCAACATTAATAGTACCTGATGATTTGCGGCCAATGGCTTGCACAGCGTTTTTAATCAGGTTATTAAATGCCCGAAGCAATTGATCTTTATCTGCAAATACAATCACTTGTTCTTCTGAAAAACTCAATGTGATGGTGATGTTCACATAATTTCTAAATAAGTTGATTGTGGTTTGCATAATGTCAACCACATTTACCGCCTGCTTTCGGGTTGCCGGCATTTTGGCAAAATCCGAAAACTCGGTAGCAATGATCGAAAGAGCATCAATTTGTTCTATCATTGTTTGCGTGAACTTGTCCAGCCTGCCAGCCCAGTTAGGTGAGTCCTGGGTCCAAGCGCGTTGTAGGTGCTGAACGCTGAGTTTCATTGGAGTTAACGGGTTTTTAATTTCATGTGCTACCTGCTTGGCCATCTCACGCCAGGCACTTTCACGTTCTGATCGGGCTAGCAGCTCAGCGCTGATTGCTAATTCATCAACCATTCGGTTATAGGCATTTACAAGCTGCCCGATTTCATCTGCATGCCTCCATTCAATCTTTTCATTTTTCCCGCCAAGGTTAAGACCAGCGATCTTACCCATAATTAGCTTAATGGGGCGTGAAACATAATTGGAAATGATTAAAGCTATAATGATCGAAATAGCAATCAGAATAACATAAATATTAATATATGCCACAAGAAAGGTTGAGATTTCACGCTTCAGGTCGTTTTCCTTAGCGAAATAGGGAAGATTTAAATAAGCAATCACTTTATTTCTCTCATTTACAAATGGGATATAGGCCGACAAATAGTCTTGCTTTCCGATATTTTCATTTTGAATAAACAGCGAACTGCTTTTCATCGATAGCTCTTTGTATGCTCTGGGATTCATCTGCGTACCGATCAATTTCTCATCATAAATCTGCTTACGGGAAGAGGCGATGAGCTTCCCATCCAGGTTGAATAAATTGATATCAGTAAAAAACACATTTGAAAACTTTACCAGAAGATCACCTACATATGGTGTAAGATATTCATCAATTTGCTCTTCATTAAAAAGCTTATGTTGCATTTCAACAAGTATCGAATGAGTTTTTTCGCTCAAAATATCATTGTTTTTCTGAGCATTTAGGTTTTGGATATAAAACAACGTAAAAATACCGATTACCAAAAATGAGAATAAAATAACAGCAGACATCGAAAGTTGCAATCTTGTCCGGAAATTAAAACTGATTTTATGGTAGGAAAATGGAAGTATGAAAAAAGTAAATATGATCCCTGAAAAGAGCGCATAGAACAGAAACAAATAGGAAAATGGTGCAATAACGTCAAGAATCGTTTTATTTTTTTTGCTGATGATAAGATCACGTGATTCATCTATATGATAAATAAAGTGATTGTAGTTGTTCTGATCAATGAATGAATTCTTCACTTCATTTGGCAAGTAACTTGCAAGGGTGAAATTATAGAAATACTTTCCTACACGCTGCTGCAATTCACCATGCTGATATTTGGCATACGAATACTCCGAAAGATCAGGACTTCTTATTATTTCACGATCAATCAGCAATTCAGGAAAACCCAGATCCCGAGCTACATATTTGGGTGTGAGTTCCACAAAAATCCTGATAGGCAGAGATTCGGGCAATTTATTGTTATATTCCAAAACTGCTATGTAACCATAGTCTGCAGGTCCAAAATTCAAAAAATATAAATAGGGATTTTGTGTTGCTTTTCCCGAATTCCTGATCATGTTTTCAAAAAATGCCCAACATTCCAACTCTTTTTCATCTGGTTTAACAATCAGAAAATCAACGCTATTGCAAACTGTTATTTGATGATCATATTTGCGCCAGTAATCAGAAAAATACACTCTGCTTAAGTATTTTTCAACTGAATCGAGGTTGTTTGATTGTGATGTGTTAGTATAAATGAAATAATTAATTATGGAGTCGGATAAAATGATATTGACGTTTTTATCAAATAAATACTCGGCTACTGGATCGCGTTGGTCAGATGCCAGGTATAAAGCTAAAAACTTCCGGTGTTCTCGCTCTTTCTCATTATTGTAGGTATGTAAAGCATAGGTAGTGATGAGCGAAAACATCAGAATGTAAAAAACGATAATGCTAAGATTGAATTTCCATTTGCCAATATGAAAGAAACCCCCAAAAGATAGAATGTATAATAGAACAAATGAAATGTAAACCCAATTGCACTTCCCATAAAATGAACAAAACACAGCCCATACAGCAAGGACAGAAAGGGCTAAAATCGCATAAGTAGATATTCTACCAGCAGCCTTAAACGCCATAAAGGCCATTTTTGAAGTAATCAATAAATAGGTTAATATTGAAATAGAAATGATTAGAAAGGACAGCATGCTCATCCAGGAAAGGCTAAAAATGTTGTTAAGATTAACTGACACAATAGAATCGTTGATAAGACTGTCGTAGATGAAAATCAGGCCATTGAAGAAAATAAAAAAATGTAACATCAGAGAAAATGAAAAGAAATACCTGAAGAAAGGTTTCCGTCGCGTGATTTTCCAACTGAATTTATAGTGATAGAAAACGAAGAATGCAATGAGTAGTAGAAATATCATATTTATGAAAAGGTCTCCAAGCGAAGGAATCAATTCCGAATGCGCATAATAATGTGGGCCAAAAAAGCTGGAATTGTAAAGAATGTTTGGAATCTTAAAGTAGAACAGAACGACCCTAATCAGGATAATATCAAAAATAAAAGCAGTCAAAAACAACAGGTTTTTACCTCTCCCACTGAAAATTCTGAGATAAATCTCATAAATGAATCCGATAAAGAACAGCAGTGCTAAAAGATAGAACACGAAAAGCATGAACAACTGATGATTTGACAATAAGCACTTTTGACTTAAGTCAATCGAAAATAAATAATCACCCTCTTCGGAATAAACAGAACTGCCAGATTCCTTATCAATTGATATCTCCGCTGAACACGGAAAACCGAAAGATGGATGAAATTCGTTTTCTAAGTATTTGTTCTGGTAACTATAATTAAACTTAATCAGGTAAACCCCCAAATATTGAGTGGTTCCGGTTTTTTTCTGTGATAACCGGTAAAAGGCATTTCCTGAAAAAACTATATGATCAGAAAGAGCATTATTTACGAAATCAACCGGGACTGAATTCTCAGTCCAGAAAACCAATGAGTCAGATTCAAAAATAAAAAAAGCAAACCCATTTTCCTTAAAAGTAAGTTCATATAGGTTAAGTAAAAAAAAGACGGAATCACTATTGTTTTCGTAAAATCTTTGAAGATTTTCAAGTTCTGACAAAATTTTCTGATCCTTTTGATTGATCTTTTTTTGCAAGTCATTTATCGTTTTTTGCAAATCGACAGATTGCTGATAATATCTACCGGAAAAAACTGCCATAAGGATCATCACCATTGAAGAGATGAGATAAAACTTAACTTTACGACTATTTTGTCCAGATGACCACATAAATTAATAAAAAATATTTATCTTCCTAAAATACAGTATGTTAACTTCGAATTAAAATAATGACCAAATTCGAACGATTTCCAATATTTTGTACAAATGTACCAGAAAACCTAAAACACTGCCAAAGGGGCTCAAATTAAATATTTTGATGTTTGATTAAAAAAACAAGACTTGAATAATTATTTAGGTTCTGTTTTGCCGATTGATTTGAACGCATACCGTTTATCAGAGCATGAATAAAGCCAGGCTTAACGTGTTTGTATTTCTCGCTTAGCAAGCTGATATAAAAAGCATCAAACTTCATCGGATGAGAGGAAATTATTTTTAATTGATGGTTTTTAATTATCAGTGAAAATGTTTTTTTCGAAAAATGATAGAAATGACGGGGAACATCCCATGCTGCCCAGAATGTTTGATAGTGGCCCGCATCCCAGGATTCATGATTTGGCAAAGCAACCACAAGCAATCCATCACTTTTTAGCAGATTTTTGATTTGCTTGATTAGCAGATTTAAATCAGGCACGTGTTCAAGAACATGCCAAAGGGTGATCACATCAAAATTTCCAAAAGGAAGATGGGGAAGTTCTTTCTCGTCAAAAACATCTATATTATAGTTTTGGAGTGCAAACCCGCGGGGACTATCAGCGGGTTCGATACCAGTAACTTCCCACCCTTTCTTTTTCATAAAATGTAAAAAGTCTCCTGTTCCGCAACCGATATCCAGAATTTTCGAGGCTGTTTTGTGTTTGGCAATGAGTTTATACTTCCTGTAAAGTGAAATATTTCGGACAATGTTATAAACGCTACTCAACCATCCGACTTTGTTTTTATTATGAGAGATGTATTCATCAGACTGATAATACCGGGAAATTTCGGATTGTGCTGGTCTTGGATTTGTGAACAAGAAACCACAGTTGTTACATTGTACTACCTGAAATTCTTCCTTCGTAAGAAAATGATCAACAATTTTTTTGAACAATTGAAATTGATCGTTATCACAGACAGGGCAATGAGATAAAGCTTCCATTTAAAATTGTTTCTCGTGAAACATTTGGCTACCTTCCTAGATATACAATCAGTACAGAGATATCAGCCGGTGAAACTCCACTGATCCGCGAAGCTTGTCCGATTGTTTTTGGTCTGATTTTCGATAATTTTTCCCTTGCTTCCCACGACAAGGATTTTAGGTTTTGGTAGTCAAAATTATCATTTAAGTGAATATAATCCAGTTTTGACATTTTGCCGGCTACATCCTGTTCTTTCTGAATATAATTATCATATTTAATCAATATTTCAGCCTCTTCAACAGTCTCTGAAAGATGAGTTTCCCCAAGTGATGTGATGAAGTTTGAAAGAATAGGAAGTTGGCTAGTTAGATCAACAAAACTAACTTCAGGTCGAAGAATAAGGGTTTCGATTTTGACTTTTTGATTAAGGGGTGTTGACCCTATCTTTTCAAGGTAAGAATTTACTTCATCAGGAGAAACACTTTCTTTTTTTAAAAAAGTTCTCAATTTTTCGATGACCGAGAGTTTATAATTTACCCTTTCCATGCGGTCATTTGATGCCAAGCCGATTTTATGAGAAAGAGGAGTAAGGCGTAAATCAGCATTGTCCTGACGTAGCAAAATCCGATATTCTGCTCTGGATGTGAACATCCGGTAGGGCTCATCCACTCCTTTAGTAATAAGATCATCTATCAATACACCGATATAGGCATCCGAGCGGGTTAGGACGAATTCAGGCCTTTCATTTATTTTCAAATGAGCATTAATACCGGCGATAATTCCTTGTGCAGCAGCTTCTTCATAGCCTGTAGTTCCGTTGATTTGCCCGGCAAAAAAAAGATTATTAATCAGCTTTGTTTCAAGGGTATTATTGAGTTGAATGGGGGGGAAATAATCGTATTCAATAGCATATCCGGGTCTGAATATCTTGGCATTAGCGAATCCTGGAATTTTTCTTAATGCATCTACCTGAACGTAATCAGGAAGGGAAGATGAAAAACCGTTGATGTAATATTCGATGGTATTCCAACCTTCAGGCTCAACAAAAAGTTGATGGCTTGATTTGTGCGAAAACCGATCAATTTTATCTTCAATCGAAGGACAATACCGTGGGCCAATACCCTCAATTCGGCCAGTGAACATGGGTGATTCACTAAACCCTATCCGCAAAGCTTCATGTACTTTAAGATTTGTGTAGGCAACAAAACAGCTTCTTTGGTTCTTTAAAGTGGGTGTGTCAGTAAATGAAAATTTCTGTGGGTTTTCGTCCCCACTTTGTTCTTCTAATCTTGAAAAATCAATAGTGCGCCCATCAACCCTAACAGGTGTTCCTGTTTTCATTCTTGAAGATTCAAATCCCAGTTGAACCAAAGATTCGGTCAAGCCTTGAGATGGCTTCTCCCCAATCCTTCCACCACCAAATTGCTTTTTACCTATATGAATGATGCCATTAAGGAACGTTCCGTTGGTGAGAATTACGGATTTGGAACGAATTTCCAGACCCATGCTGGTTTTTACGCCTACAACCTTTTTATCCTCGACTAAAATACCAACAACCATGTCTTGCCAGAAATCAACATTGGGTGTTGCTTCAAGCATTTCCCTCCATTTAATCGAAAACTGTATTCGATCATTTTGAGCGCGGGGGCTCCACATGGCAGGACCTTTGGATTTATTCAGCATCCTGAATTGGATTGTAGTATGATCGGTTACTATTCCCGAATAACCACCCAAGGCATCAATTTCACGAACGATTTGCCCTTTTGCAATACCTCCCATGGCCGGATTACATGACATTTGGGCAATCGTAGTCATGTTCATGGTAATCAGCAGAACCTTTGATCCCATATTCGCTGCAGCTGCAGCTGCTTCGCTTCCGGCATGTCCGGCTCCAACAACTATTACATCATAATTTTCGAACATCATCAATTTGTTTCACGTGGAACACCCCGCTCAATGTTTAAGTTCATCTGGTCTGCGGAAAAGATGCAGGTCTTCTGCCGATCTAATTTTTTCTGTATCCTCGGGTGTTTTATCTGTGTATCCGCACAAGTGAAGGACGCCATGAATAATTACGCGATGCAGTTCATCGGTTTTGTTTTTTGAAAAGATGGTGCTGTTATCTATTACCCTTTCAATGCTTATGTATAGATCACCGGAGATACTATCACATTCGGAGTTGTCGAATGTAATTATATCGGTGAGTTCATCATGCTGCAGATACTTGTTGTTCATAGTATGTAAAAAGTCATCCGAACAAAGAATAATATTAATATCCCCCGGGGTTTTATTTTCTTTAAGGATTGTTTTCCTGATCCAGTCCTTTACCAGCCTTTTGTTCTTTATTCTGTAAGGGACGTCTTCATTGAAAAAATTTATGGAAAAGTTCATTGGCAAGCAGGATTTATTCAAAACGGATAAAATACTCGGAAACTTTATTTCTGTAAAATGGAGTTAAATTCGGTGGCAGAGTTTTAAGTAATTCGACCTCACGATTTTTTAACTTAAAGTATTGGAATATTTCGTCAGGATTGCTGCGGTTAAAAGTTCTAGCTTCGTTCGATTCGCGTCTTTCCTCCTCTTCACGTTGCATTTCAGCTTTTTCTGATTTTAGCATCCGCGTTAATATCTCTCTTTGTCGTTCTATTGTTTCCTGTGTAATCTGTCGGTTAACAATATCCTTTTCGGTTTTTTCCATGTCCTCAATGATTTTGGATACATTACCGTCAGATTTGCCGGTTTCCTCTTTAAGCTGATCCCTAAACTCCTCCATTTTTTTCCTCAATGCTGACTGCTGGGCTGCCATCCGGGCCAGTTGTTCGCTCATTTGCTGTCCTTGTCTTCCATCCATTTTGCCGGGTTTTTGACCATCCCGCATTTGCTGCAACTGTTGGTTAAGTTGTTGCTGGAGTTGCTGCATTGATTTCATTTGTTGCGAACCACCTGGTTTTCCTGGATTAGGGCAGGAGGATTTTCCTGAAGACTGCATATTCATCATTTGTTGTTGCATCTGATCAAAGGCCTCGAAAAGAAGCAGTGCAAGGTTGTTCATGGAGGTCATTGCTAATTGCTGACTTTCCTGTGCTTTTCTTGTTTGCCTGTCATTCATAGCCTCAATGGATAGTTCAAAATTCCTGTCAATGGCATTCAGTTCTTTTGTAACAATTGACTGAATGGCCATTTGGCGTTTGCTGAGTGCTTTCAGTGAATCGGCGACCATACTCATGTTATCTTTAATATCAAATTGAGTTTTGATGGCTTCGGTATATTTTGGATCATTAGTGCTTGTGCCTCCATAAGTAATCGTTAAATCTTCCTGATCAAATGAAAGTTTAATCAAATTGTCGAGAATCTGACGCAATGCATCCAGATCCTCTCCTACCTGATCCATCATCATTCCATCCATCATTTCCTGCAATGCATCTGACAATTCCTCCATTTTTTCCGATGCATCTTTTTGTTTTTCCGATGCTTTTTTATTTTGTTGTTTTTGCAATTGGTCGGAGCTTTCTTTCATGGATTCCTCTATACTTTTTTCTTCCTCCAGTGTGTCCTCCATTTGATTTGGATTTTCAAGTTCTTCGTTTTTCTCTCTTAAATTATCCAGATCCTTTCTCACTTTATCAAATTCCTGATTCAGCTCATCCTGTTTCTCTTTAAGATCATCAGTGGATTGGTCTTTATCGGTATCTTTGGTTTCTTCAGCCAGTTTATCTTGCTTTTCAGCCAGTTTTTTAAGTTTATCAATCGTTTCCTGGAGCTTCTGTTCAAATTCAAGTTGCTTAAATAACTCAAGACTCCGGTCGAGTTCATCTTCCAGGTCCTTATTCGACATTTTCATCTCTTCGAGCATTTCGCTCACTTTATCTTTATCAAGTTCATCTAAAAGTTTCTGGATTTCTTCCATCATTTTCTTCATTTCATCGGTCATCAACTCATCCATCAACTTTTTCAACTCCTCATGTTTTTGCAGCAATGATTCATCCAATTCTTTAAACCGCGATTCATTCCTTAATTTTTCCTCATTTTCTTTCTGAAGGTTTTCAACGCGTTTTTGGATGGACATCTGCATATTTAGCAGGTTCTCCAATTTTTGCCTGTCCTGAAAATTCAAGGTATTTTTTTCCAGCATTTGACGGTTCATCTCGTCGATTTCCTTCTGCAGCAGATTTAAATCCCTTAACGCGCTTTCCATATCATCTTTAATCTGCTGGTTTGAATTTTCAGTGTTTTTCGCAATTTCCTCAAGCGTAGGCGTTTTAAAGATCATTTTCTGGGTACGTGATGCTTTACTGCCATTTACTCCGTCGTTATCCCAAACCTCAAAAAAGTAAGAAATTTCATCACCTGGTTGAAGGCTTAGTATTTGAAGGTCAAAAAAATGAAAAAACTGCTGCTGATTAGTATTGGTCAATATTTGAAGATTCTGTGATATCAACTGAGGTTCAATATCTCTTTCGAAATTTTTTATGTACTCATAATTAAAAGACAGTTTGCTGAAACCATAATCATCTTTAATTAATCCCCTGAAATAGATACGGTCAACAAAGGCAGAATCAACAAATTCTTCAACAGTAATTGTTGGATAAATGTCAGGGATCACACTTATTGTAAAGACGAGGGAATCAGTATTTCGCAGGTATTGGTTTTTTGTATTAATCGAATAAGAAGCATTTTGCAGGAATCGGTCTCGGTAGGTAAAGAGATTTGCTTTTTCAGGGTTAAGCGATATCATAGTATCACTAAAGGATATACCAAGCGCATCTGTATCTCTTGTAAATAGTTTCCATTTAACCCAGGTGCCTTCAGGAATTAAAAGATCACCGGTATTGTCAAGTGTTTCATCCTTTCTTCCGGTGTAACCGGGATAATCCAATTCTGTTGAGAAATTGAGAACGATTGGTTTAGGTAATACTTTTACAGAGAAAACGTCCGACTTCACACCATCTGCTTCAAAGCTGAATTTGACGTCTTTTTGAATATTTCTGTATGTATAATCAAATTCGGAAATACTTTTTTTCCGCATCCTTACAGGTCCATTTTCGGTAATTATGAAAACTGTATTGGGCACCTGTTCACCTTCGATGAGGATTTCGATTGTGTAATCATCCTGCTGAACTGCAGTTAAATCATTGTTAAGGAGCACAAACCGGAATGGTGCTTCTTTTTCAAAATATTCGCCATGGTTAATAATCCTGTTTGTAGGTTCGGTGATCACATTTGGAGCGGCAAGAAGAAAGCCGATGAAAATGAGCAAGGGAGGGAGGGCATATTTCAAGTACTTCCGGTTACTTTTTAAGTCTATTGCACGATTGAAGGGAACCGGCTGCAGTTTGGAAATCCTCTGATCAATACTTGCCCGGATCAGATCAATGTTCTCGGTAGATTGTTCACTTAGCTCCTTTAATTGTAATGTGTTAAGCAGCCTGTCCTGCACATCGGCAAAATGTTTTCCGATAATTTCAGCTGCCTGGCGATGAGAGATGATTTTTCCAATTCTGAATAATTTAAAAACCGGTAAAAAAATCAATTTAGCAAGAATAATAGAGCTGATTGTCAGGTAAGTATAGAAGATAACAGTTCTGACACCAGTGTTGAGCCAGGCAAAATACTCAAACAGGGTGATGGTCAGGTAAAAAATCAATAATGCAGCAATACTGTACAATAAACCTCTGATTATTTGATTTTTATAGTACTTTTTGATGAAATTATCTAACTTCTGTATTAATAATTGATAGCTATCAACAATCATGTTATTTTCCTTATTTATATTTTGGTCAGGGCAGCGCCTCAAGAAAAACGAACCGTTCCTTCCAAATATTTCAAACAAATGGGCAAAGGTAAAATATTCCATATCTTTGCCATTCCATATTCAAATAATTCTAAATTAAACATCCTCAAAATGAAACAACTTGTAGTACTTTTATTGCTTCTGCTCATAACCAGTCAGCTTAGTGCTCAGAATGCCGGCCAACCAACCCTGGTGAAATGCAAACACCAGGAACACCATACATCACATTTCGGTTTCGGTCGATATGAACGCCCGGAATGGTATGATGATTACAATGTTACATTCTACTTCCTTGATATTAACGTTGAAAACAACACTACTTTCGTTAGCGGTAATGCTACAACAATTGCCGACGTGAAAAGGTTGAGTCTTGAAGAATTCAAATTTGAGTTGCTTGCTCAACTGACCATAGATTCAGTAATTGTCAACGGTGTGAATAGTAGTTTTACCCGCCTTGATGATGAAGTGACTGTTGCCCTTCAAAACAATTTAACCTTAGGTGAGACCTTAAGCTTTACAGTTTATTACAATGGTCAGGCGCCGTCCGGGGGTTTCTTTTCCGGGATATCAACTGCCTACATTCAATCGTGGGGGAAAAACGTTACCTGGACACTATCGGAGCCTTTTAACGCAAAGCAATGGTGGCCCTGTAAGCAGGATTTATACGATAAAGCCGATTCAGTGTATGTTTTTGCCACCACAAGCGACATTAACAAAGTGGGTTCAAATGGTCTATTGACTGCAGTTACATCAATGCCCGGCAACAAAGCCAGGTATGAATGGAAATCTTATTATCCGATAGCCTATTACCTGATCTCCATATCGGTTTCCGATTACCAGGAATATAACATTTATGCAAAGCCGACCGAACTTCCGGGTGACTCCATTTTGATACAAAACTTCATTTATAATTCTCCCGGATGCCTCAACTATTACAAAGAAGGCATTGACCGGACAAGCAGTTTCATTGAATTACTTTCCGAATATTATGGGATGTATCCCTTTAAGGATGAGAAATATGGACATTGCCTTGCAGGAATTGGGGGTGGGATGGAGCACCAGACCATGACCACGATAGGTGGGTTCAGTTTTGGTTTGGTGGCCCACGAATTGGGTCACATGTGGTTTGGCGACAATGTTACCTGTGCCACATGGAGCGACATTTGGATCAACGAAGGTTTTGCATCCTATACTGAATATCTTACCGCATATTACATCCAGGGGCCGTCCAGCGGCGCCTCATGGATGAACGGTGCTCATAACTCCATTAAATCTTCTCCCGGAGGGAGTGTTTATGTTCCACCAGATGAAGTGAATCCCGGCAATGTCTGGAGAATATTCGACGGAAGACTTTCCTACAAAAAAGGTGCTGCCATCATTCATGTGCTTCGCCAGGAGATCCAGAATGATGAGTTGTTCTTTGAAATTTTGCAGGAGTTCCAGGATCAATACAGGGACAGTGTTGCTACAGGTGTGGATTTTGTAAATGTGGCAAATCAGCTGTCGGGACAGCATTTTGGCTATTTTCTCGAGCAATGGTATTTTGGAGAGGGCTACCCGATTTATGATGTCATCTGGAATCAATCTGCTGACAAACTTTACATAACAACAACACAGACTGCATCAACAAATGTAACCACACTGTTTGAAACCTATGTTGAGTATAAAGTGAATTACACCGACGCTACCAATGAAATTATTTTACTCCGGCAAACTGAGAATGTAAACAACTACGAAATTCCAATCAGTAAACCCGTTGCTTCCATTGAATTAGATCCTGATAATTGGTTGATAAAAGATGTGGATGGGATAATGGTCGGCATATCCAACCATGATTCGCCGGTACATTTTTCATTGGCGCCAAACCCCTCTTCGGACAAAATGAACCTTTATTTTGATCAACAGAACATTAGCCCCAAAGAAGTGTTGATCACCGATCTTACAGGGAAAGCCATTTTAAAAACTACAGCGGGCGATCCAATTTTCACGATTGATGTTTCGGGTTTTGCACCAGGTGTTTACCTGGTAACAGTATTTGATGGGCAACACAGGCTCACGCAAAGATTGATAAGGAAATAGCTGGGATATGAAGTAACCGTTTTTATAACAACAAAAAGTTTATGACATGAAAAAATTGTTATTCGTTGTAGCACTAATGCTGTTTCTAAAATTGCCAGTATGGTCACAAACCATTTACTGGGTTGAAGAATTTGATGCAAACCAGGGCTGGTCTTTGGATGAAAACTGGAGTTTTTCCGGAGGTAAAATACGCTTTTACTGGACTCCTACAATCACAAACTTTGATCTTTCTGCGGTTTCGCCAGCCATTCAACTTCATGAAAACACCGCTGATCTTATCGTAAATCAGCACCTCGACGCATTCAGCGCAAGCAATCCACCTGAAGCTGCAGAAATTTATATCATTGCGGGTGAAACGGAGTTGCTGCTTTGGGATTACACATTGAACCTTGGCGACTGGGGGCTTAGCACAGGCAGTGATATTGCTTTTGATATCAGCGAATTTGCCGGACAAACCGTACAATTTAAATTCAGGACGTATGGCCCCACGACTTATCAATGGAACTGGTGGGATGTGTTTAGCCTCAAGCTTACTGCTTTGTTTCAAAACGACCTGACAGCATCCGGGATTACCGGTCCATCAATCATTAATCCTGACGAAACCGGAACCTGGAGTGTTCAGGTAAAGAATCTCGGATCCCAACCGCAATCGGGTTTTACGATCACATTATTCAGTATTAAAAACAATGATCTGATAGGTACAATTGATGTTAATGAAAGTATTCAACCCCAACAGTCACTTTCTGTTGATTTCAGCTGGACACCGGAAATAGCCCATAATACTGCTTTATACGCCTCTGTTGAACTTATCGGGGATGAATTTGAAGAAAATAATATTTCTAAAAGTTATTTTTTAAGGATTAAACCGGACATAGAGTTCTCAGTATTGGTCTGGGATAATGACAATGGGATTCAAACCATTAACGACCCTGAAATAGGTGATGAAATAGAACCCTCCTTATCCCTCACCCGCGCGCTTGACAACACCGGAATTACTTACCAGTTGGTGAGTTCGCTCCCACCCTTCCTGAACAACTACGATATCATTTTTGCCACTATGGGTTGTTACTGTCTGAGCTGAGGTGTGACTCCTCCCGGTTCTGTAAGTGTAGCAGACCAGGCAAAACTCATAAGTTATCTTCAAAATGGCGGTAGTTTATACCTCGAGAGCGTAAACATTGCGAAAGATTACGCAAGCAGCAGCCTTAATGGTTATCTGGGTTTGACGTTTATGCATGACGGAAACGACAACGAAGTCAATGTGCTTTACGGAAACAATCAACCATTAACCGAACAACTGGAAATGAATTACCATGGGGGCACAAATGCTCATTACAATGTTGACCGGATGAATACCTTCTCGGGTGAAATGCTCTTCACCTGCGATGGTGACTTCGGTAGAATGGTAATAAATGAAGGGGAGAATTTCAAGGTTGTTTCCTCATCGGTCATCATGGGTGCAATGGCTAACGGCTATGGACTTAATCTCAAACCTTACCTGATAGGTGAAATGGTGAATTATTTCCTGGGCTATGATCCAACAACGGGATTTAACGACCTTTCTTTAGCAAACCATACAATCAGCAATTTCCCCAACCCCTTTTCCTCAACCACAACCATTCATTTTTCTGTTGATGAACCCGGAAATGTCACTGTTGAACTATTTGATGCTTGGAGTCGTAAGATTAAAACGCTGAAACAAGCTTTTTTGATTCCGGGCGATTACACCGTTGTTTGGAACGCCACTGATGAATCGGGGAATCTGGTCAACAGTGGGATTTATTATTCCAAAATGGCCATTGGAAATACCGTCAAAACAAATAAGATGATTTTAGTCAGATAGACTGCAATACCTATTACTCAAACTAAAAATTAAAATGATGAAAAAAAATTTGTTGGTTCTTTTATTAGCCGGCGCTTTATTTGCCCTGATCCCGGCACATGTTTCGGGACAAACATTAAACACTCCAAAAGGTAACAAAACCCAAATGCATCAGGAAACGCCTGACGATCCTTACCTTCCGAACGCTCACTTAAACAAGAAAACCGGGCCGGCCTATAAAGTGCGCAACAGTGGATTCTTTTCTACCCAGGTAAACGTGGACGAATTTGGTCAGAATATTTACGATGATGCGGCAAACGAACCGTCCATTGGCATCGATCCTACTGATCCTCAGCGAATGGTGATCGGCTGGCGGCAGTTTGATAACATCAACAGCAATTTCCGGCAGGCGGGCCATGCCTACACCACTGATGGCGGTGAAACCTGGACTTTTCCGGGGGTGATCAATCCCGGTATTTTTCGTTCTGATCCAGTGCTTGACACCGATGCGGAAGGAACTTTTTATTACAACAGCCTGTCGGTTGACAACCAAAACAACTACTGGTGCGATGTTTTTAAAAACGGAGAAGGAGGATTTGAGTGGGATGAAGGCACCTATGCCCAGGGAGGCGACAAGCAATGGATGGTGATCGACAAGAGTGGCGGAATGGGAGACGGGCACATTTACTCTTTCTGGACTTCAAACTGGAGCATATGTTACCCACAAGCGTTTACCCGATCCATTGATGAAGGCGCCAGTTATGAAGACTGCGTTGAGGTACCCGGCGATCCTTACTGGGGAACAATGGCCGTTGGTCCTGACGGTGAGTTGTATGTTGTCGGCGCCGGGCAATTCGGAAGCCTGACTGTCACCAAATCCACAATGGCGCAAAACCCGGCATTTCCGGTTTCCTGGAATTTTACGACCCAGGCCTATGTGGATGGTGAGCTGAATGGGTGGACCAACGTAAATCCAGCCGGATTGATGGGACAGGCCAACATCTGTGTTGACCAGTCGGACGGTCCCGGAAGGGGTTATGTGTATGTGCTTGCCTCAGTTGACCGGCTTTCGACCAACGACCCCGGAGATGTAATGTTTGCAAGGAGTACCAATGGCGGCTCCACCTGGGACCCACCCGTGAGGATCAACAATGATTTGGGAAACAATAAAGTTCAATGGTTTGGAACCATGTCGGTAGCGCCAAATGGTCGTATTGACGTTGTTTGGCTTGACACCAGAAACGGCGGATCCGGATCGGTCATGTCGGCACTCTATTATTCTTTTTCACTTGACCAGGGCGAGACCTGGTCGGACAACGAACAATTGTCCGAGCCTTTCGATCCACATGTAGGATGGCCAAACCAGGAAAAAATGGGTGATTATTTTGACATGAAATCAGATGAAGAGAGTGCTCACCTGGCTTGGTGTGGAACCTTCAACGGCGAGCAGGACGTTTACTACGCACGCATCACGCCGGTCATCACTTCAGTTCACCAAAAACCCCAGTCGGTCAATACGCCGGCCATTTCGTGCCTGCCCAATCCATTTACCGGCAGTGCAACAATCAGTTATTACATTCCGGAAACCGGCCATGTGGATGTTTCGATCTTTGATATGTACGGAAAAAAAATTAACACACTGGTTAACGGCCATCAACAAGGAGGAACCCACACCGTTTCGCTCACCGGCGACCAACTGACCGGAGGAATTTACATCTGTAGAATTACAGCCGGGGGAATAACCAAGACTTGCACTGTTGTTCACATAAAATAGTTATAGGCTCTGCAAATAAATCACATCGATTGATATGAGCAAATTTGATAACAAAGCGGTTATTCGCCGATACATCGAAGAGATAGAAAATACCGGAGATGTATCTAACATCCGGGAATTCATCTCAGAGGACTATGTGGAAGTTTTTGAGGGGGAGCGCTATAAGATCGGATTAAAAGGAGCAATAGATCACATTCTCGGTGTAAGACGGGTCTATCCCGATTTGAAACTGACGATCGAAAACCAGGTTTCCGAAGGTGAATGGGTTGTAACAAGCTACTCGGTTACTGGCACATTTAAAGAAGAATGGTTTGGTATGAAACCAACAGGAAAGTCAATTACCTTTACAGGAGTAAATGTTGATCGTATCAAGAATGGTAAAATTATTGAACACGGAGGTGCTGCCAACCTGTTGGAGCCATTAATGAAAGCAGGAGTAATAATTAAAAAAGAATGAGCACAGCCCAACATACCCAATGCCGGCCCATGGGTCATCAGTTAAAAGAATTATAAAATTGAGAATGTGGAAAATCAATAAGTATCAGAGTAAAAAGCTGGATTGGGCAGCTTGTTATCATGATGTTCAATGATTGAGTTTAAGTAAGCAATTTCAAAACATGACCAAAATGAAAGTCAAATGGTTCCTTTTGTTCATTATTACATCACTACCAATTTTCTTTTGCAATAGCTGTGAAAAGAACGAATCAGTGAGCCTGGAGGAACTCATAAAAAGCACTACCTGGACGCAGAAAACCGGATTCCTGAACGGGGAAGACATTGGCCAAATTAAAAGATTTCACCAAATGACCTTTTTTGAAAACGGATTTTGCCATATTGTCTGGGATCCCTGGCAGGGAGGATATCCTCCGCCTTCTGAATTGGACACCCTTGACACAAAGTATTATATTGAAAATAACCAACTCATTTTCCCTGAATCATTTGGTGAAATTATTATCGAATTAAATGGCACTATAGATACGCTTAAAACTTACGTAATGAGCTATGAAATAATTTCATTTGAAGAAAAACTGATTCACATGGATGGGCGGTTTGAACCAGATGATAGCAGTTCAATGTATTTGGGACCCCGGGAGATGTATTTGGAACCCTATTAGTGAAAATAGAATTACAGCTTTTAAAATGAAAAATGAAGCTCATGCAAGGATTAAAATCAACCAATTGCTGACAAAAGCGGGATGGAGATTCTTTGACAATGAGGACGGCAAAGCCAATATTTTACTCGAAAACCATGTGAAAATCACGCAACATGAAATTGACGCCTGGGGCAATGATTATGAAAAAACAAAATCCGGCTCTTTAGATTTCCTTCTCCTTGACAGCGACAACAATCCCGTTTGTGTGCTTGAAGCAAAAAAGGAGAGCCTTCATCCTCTGGTTGCCAAAGAACAAGCCCGAAAGTACGCTAAAACGGCTGGTGCGAGATATGCGATTTTGTCAAATGGCATTGTTCATTATTTCTGGGACGTAACCAAGGGCAACCCAAAACCTATTTACAAATTTCCTTCACCCGAAGAAATTGGAGCAATCAAAAACTGGAATCCTGACAGAAATTCCTTAGTCAGCGAAATAGTAACGGGTGACTACATCGTCAAGATACAAATGCCTGACTATGCAGAAAGGCCAGATTGGAAAGGCAGTGTAGATGCCAGCAAAGATTTTATCTGGTCAAATGGACTTAGATTTTTAAGACATTATCAGTTAAAAGCAATTCAGGCATTACAAGATGCTGTAGCAGAAGGAAAAGACAGATTTCTTTTTGAAATGGCAACAGGAACCGGAAAAACCCTGACTTCTGCGGCTGTAATCAGATTGTTTTTGAGAACCCAAAACGCAAGGCGGGTTTTGTTTCTGGTTGATCGCCTGGAACTGGAAGACCAGGCCTGGAAAGCTTTTACCGAATACCTGAAACCCGATTACAGCACATTCATTTTCAAAGAACACAAAAGCGACTGGCGAAAAGCGGACATCCTGGTAACAACCATTCAATCGCTGATGCACAACGACAAGTACCGGTATGATTTTTCGCCAACCGATTTTGACCTGTTAATATCTGATGAAGCCCACCGCTCGATTTCAGGAAATGCCCGTGCAGTGTTTGAGTATTTCCACGGCTACAAATTAGGTTTAACTGCTACCCCCAAAGACTATCTGAAAGGTGTTGATCCTGAAAAGGTAAAAGAGAACGACCCGAGGGAAATCGAACGCCGGATGTTGCGCGATACCTACACAACTTTCGGCTGTGAAGGCGGCGATCCAACTTACCGCTATTCATTGCTGGATGGAGTGAAGGATGGTTACCTGATCAATCCAAAGGTATTGGATGCCCGCACAGAAATTACCACCCAATTGCTTTCTGACAAAGGTTATGCAGTTGTTGTTCCAACCGAAGAAGGCGAAGAAACAGAAACCTTTATTTCACGTGATTTTGAAAAGAAATTCTTCTCCGAAAAGACCAACAGCATTTTCTGCCAGACATTTTTGGAAAATGCCTTGCGCGATCCGATAACAAAAGAAATCGGCAAAACCATCATTTTCGCTGTAAGCCAGAACCATGCGCGCAAACTGACCGAAATGCTGAATGAATTTGCCGGGCAGCTTTTTCCCGGGAAATACCATTCCGATTTTGCCATGCAGGTAACGTCTCAGGTAGCTGAAGCCCAACAAATGACCATCAACTTTACCAACAACAATCTGAGCGGAAAAACTACCTGGCTCGAAGGCTACAAGTCATGTAAAACAAGGGTTTGCGTTACCGTTGGGATGATGACAACCGGCTATGACTGCCCCGACCTGATGAACATCTGCATGATGCGACCCATTTTCAGTCCCGCCGATTTTGTGCAGATCAAAGGAAGGGGAACCCGCAAAAACACCTTTGAATTCAAGTTCAAAAACGAGCTGAACGACGAAGAAATCATCAGGCACGACAAGAAGGTGTTCTACCTGTTCGACTTTTTTGCCAACTGCGAATATTTCGAGGAGAAGTTCGACTATGATGAGAAACTGAAATTGCCGCTCCCGAAAAAAGGTACAGGCGTTGGTAGCGACGGCGGGGTTGACATTGATAAATACACCAGCTTTCGTCCCGACCCGCTATTAACCGTTAACGAAAAGGAAATTGGCTATGAAGGGATGCGGGTTGATCGCGAGCTGTTCAAAAAGTTTGAAGACCGCATTGTGATGGACGACATCATTAAAATGAATGTAGAGCTCGGCAACTGGGAACACGTTGTAAGTCACATACAACAGGAAATTTTCGACAAGCCCGAAGAATACTTTAACCTCGAAAAAATCAGGAAAGCCGCCAAAATTGACCGCAAAGTTTCTATCCGTGAAATCGTGGAGAAAATATTTGGCATCATTCCCAAATTCAAGTCAAAAGACGAATTGCTGGAGGAAGAGTTTGACAAGTTCATCTCTATCTATCCGCCGGAGGAAGATGTCAACCTCCGGGCGTTGAAGTACTTTTTCAAGGCGTACATAGTTGACCAGGACATCAGAAAGATTATTGAGACCAAAGATTTCCATGCTTTACAAACCCACCCAACGCTCACCATTTCACAATTCAGGGCGGTAGCGGCAAAATACAGGGAAGTGATTCCTGTTTACATCAAAGATTACATTAACCTTGATAAATTTGCCGCCTGATGAGTGAAAGGAAATACAAGGTTTTTATCAGCAGTGTTCAAAATGAGTTTGAATCGGAGCGGGCTGCACTGGAGCAATTCTTTTCATCGGATGTTTTACTGCAATTATTTTTCGAAACCTTTCTTTTTGAGCGGATTTCTGCCACAAGTCAGCCGCCGGAAAGCGTCTTCCTGGGGGAGGTGCAGAAAGCCGATCTCTATATTGGCCTGTTGGGAAAAAAGTACGGATTTGAAGACAAGGATGGGGTTTCTCCCACCGAAAAAGAGTATGAAGCAGCTAAGAAAAAAGAAATTCCACGCTGGATTTACATTTTAAAAACACCGGAAAAAAGGGATGAAAAGGAAGAGCGGTTCATTGAGAAAGTGAGCAGCGAAGTTTCGTGGAAGTTCTTCTCCGACATCGAAAGCCTCCGAAAGGAGGTGTATCACACCTGTATTGAGTTTTTGAAACAGAAGGGAAAAATCGAAAACAGTGATTTCGACAGCTCGCTTCATCCTTATGCCACACTTGACGACATTAGCGACAACCTTTTGCAGGAATTCATTGTTTTGGCGCGCGAAAAACGAAACTTTCCCGAAAAACCCAACACCCCCAAAGCTGATGTTTTAAAACGGCTGAACCTGACCCGCAACGGAAAAGTGGTAAACAGTGCATTGCTGCTCTTTTCAGCTAATCCGCAGCAGTTTTTTCCGTCGGCAACCGTAAAATGTGCACACTTTCACGGAACACTTGTTCAAAAACCAATACCCGATTACAAGGAATTCGGAGGCACCGTCTGGGATATGGCCGATAGTGCTGTGGACTTCATTCTCTCCAAAATCAATGTCTCAACCGGAACGCGCGACCATTCCAACCTGGTCGAAACGCAGTATGAAATTCCCAGGGTGGCCTTAGCAGAAGCAGTAATCAATGCCATTGCTCACCGTGACTATTACAGCAAGGGCAGTGTACAGATTTCGGTATTCACCGACCGCATTGAAATTGAAAACCCGGGACGCCTGCCCGACGAAATAACCATTGAAGACCTTAAAAAGGTACATTCATCCTATCCGCACAATTCTCTTCTGGCAAATTGCCTTTTTCACACCGGCGCCATCGAGCGTTTCGGCACCGGCACCAACGAGATGGTTGATAAGATTACTGAGAGGGGACTGGCAGAACCTGTATTTGTATCGAGAAATACCTTTAAGGTTGTTCTTTGGCGAAAACTTTTTGCTTATGGGCTAAAGAATAAAGTTAGGGAACAAGATAGGGAACAAGATAGGGAACAAGATGGGATACAAGATAGGGAACAAGTAGCAGAACAAATTTTACAGTTGATCCGGCAGATTCAGGGCGAAATGTCAGCCTCCGAATTGATGGATTTACTGAGCCTGAAAGGCAGAAGGAATTTTACGGAATACTATTTGCAACCATCTATAATGCAGGGTTATATAGAAATGAGCGATCCTGATAAACCTACAATAAAAACACAAACCTACCACCTGACAACCGACGGTTTGAAGCTTAAAGAAGCCATGAAAGCAGCGCCACCCACGCAGGAAACATCGCAAGCTACCGAACAAGTAACCGACCAGGTAGCCGAACAAGTAGCCGAACAAGTAACCGAACAAGTAGCCGAACAAGTGACCCGTTTAATAATGCAGTTGGATGATGAAATGAGTATTAAAGAAATATTGAATGTGTTGGGATTAAAACATCGGCCTACCTTAATTTATGGTTATCTAAACCCTTCATTGAATTCAGGTTTGGCAGAAATGACCCAACCTCATTCACCCAAAAGCCCGACGCAAAAATACCGCCTCACACCAAAAGGAAAACTTTTGCAACAACAACTCAGAAAAAAGCAACATGTTAGACACCCAGACCAAAAGAAGAATTGACGATTGCAGGGATATCCTGGTGGGCAAACTTCCCGACCCCAAAGCGCAGATAGAGCAGATTACCATCGGTTTGATTTACAAGTTTATGGACGACATGGACAAAGAAGCCATTGAACTTGGAGGGAAGTCCAAGTTTTTTTCGGATTATCTGGCGCCCGACCCCGAATTTCCCAACGACCGGAGCAAGGACAAAGTGGTGGAGTTCAGCAGGTATGCCTGGAACAACCTGCTGAACCCAAAAGTAACGGCAGCCGAAATGCTCACACGCTACTCCGAAGCCATTCAGGGAATGGAGAAAAACCCGAACATCCCACAGTTGTTTCGCGATATCTTCAAAAATGCCTATTTGCCTTACCGCGACCCAGAAACGTTGAAGCTCTTCCTGAAAACCATTGCCGAATTTGAATACACCCACAGCGAAAAGCTGGGCGACGCCTTCGAGTACCTCCTTTCGGTGATGGGCTCGCAGGGCGATGCAGGGCAATTCCGCACTCCCCGCCATATCATTGATTTTCTGGTGGCCATCACCGACCCCGGCAAAACCGACGCCATCCTCGACCCGGCGTGTGGCACGGCAGGCTTCCTGATTTCGGCCTACAAACACATTCTGCTCAAACATACCAAAGCCAATCAGCATGCTGTACAAACGTTGCATGCAACGTCTCAACAGTACAATATTTTTAGCTACAACCAGATGGCAGAAAAGCCTTTCAACAACCTGGGCGACCTGCTCACCCCCGACGAGCGCAAAAAGCTGATCCAGAACTTTGCGGGGTACGACATTTCGCCCGACATGGTGCGGCTGAGCCTGGTAAACCTCTACCTGCACGGGTTCAACACGCCCAGCATCAGCGAGTACGACACCCTGAGCAGCGAGGAGCGGTGGAACGAAAGCTACGATGTGATCCTGGCCAATCCGCCGTTTATGAGCCCCAAAGGCGGCATCCGCCCGCACAAGCGGTTCACCATCAGCAGCAACCGCAGCGAAGTGCTGTTTGTGGATTACATTGCCGAGCACCTCAACCCCAACGGCCGCGCCGGCATCATTGTGCCCGAAGGAATCATTTTCCAGAGCGGAACGGCCTACAGGGAGTTGCGCAAAATGCTGGTGGAAAACTACCTGTATGCCGTGGTGAGTTTGCCCGCCGGCGTTTTCAATCCCTACAGCGGTGTGAAAACCTCCATTCTTTTGCTTGACAAGGAACTTGCGAAAAAGCGGGACGAAATCCTTTTTATCAAAATTGGCAACGACGGCTACAACCTGGGCGCACAGCGCAACGCCGTGAAAGGCAGCCAGTTGGAAGAGGCCATCGCTATGATTACCGCCTTCCGCCAGGGGTCGCTTTCCCCCCTTCAGGAGGGGCAGGGGGGGATTATGCATCTTGTCCCCAAACCCGAAATTGTTAAAAGCGGAGATTATAATTTGAGCGGGGAGAGGTATAAATCTATTTTGGTAGTGAATTCAAATTATGAAATGATAAAACTATCAGACGAGAGATTTTTCAAGATAGTTTCAGGCGGAACCCCAAGTTCTAATATTGATGAATACTGGAATGGTAGCATAAATTGGGCGACATTGGCAGACTTACCTCAATCAGATTTTATTTCATCAATATACGCAACTACAAGAAAGATAACTGAAAAAGGGTTGAAGAATTCTTCTGCAAGAATTTTACCTGCTAACTCGATTCTGGTCTCAACAAGGGCTACAATAGGAAGAATTGCAATAAATGCTTTAGAGTGTGCCACAAATCAAGGATTCAAGAATATCATAATCCATGATATTCAAAAGGTAAATACCTATTTTGTAGCTCTCATGTTGACCAGGATAATTGATAAAATGAATGCAATGGCTACTGGTGGAACTTTTAAAGAACTTTCAACTTCAAACTTTAAAACACTTCAAATCCCCCTTCCCCCCTTATCCATCCAGGAAGAGATTGTAGCCGAGATTGAGGGCTACCAAAAGATTATTGATGGCGCCAAAGCCGTGGTGGCCAACTACAAACCCAAAATTGACATTGACCCGGAGTGGGAGATGGTGGAGCTGGGGAATTTGGCAAAAAATTTAGATGGAAAAAGAGTCCCTATTACAAAATCGGATAGACTGAAAGGAAAATATCCCTATTATGGAGCGTCTGGAATTGTTGATTACGTCGACAATTACATTTTTGATGATGACTTGCTTTTAATCTCTGAAGATGGGGCGAATCTCCTGGCACGTGTAACCCCGATTGCATTTTCTGTTTCAGGTAAAATTTGGGTTAATAATCATGCTCATGTTTTAAAGTTTGCACGATATGAAACTCAAAGATTCATTGAGATTTATCTAAATTCTATATCATTGGAGCTCTTTATTACAGGTTCTGCTCAACCTAAGTTAAATCAGAAAGCACTTAATTCAATACCTATTCCACTCCCTCCCCTTGAAAGACAACACCACATCGTTGCTCAAATCGAAAAAGAGCAGGAGCTGGTGAATGCCAACAAGCAACTGATCGAAATCTTTGAGCAGAAGATCAAGGACAGGATAGCCAAAGTGTGGGGCAAGCCGCAAAAGAAAGCAGAAACCGCCACAGAAATTTCGCTGGCCGCTGAACCCCGCTCCGGGTATGTTACAAAGAACCGCTAAGGCAAGCCTACCCGAACATATCCTCCAACGAAAAAGCGATATGAGTAATCTGATAGCCCGGTAGTTTTTCGGTGATTTCGGTTGAACGAAGCCTTAGTTTTTCGAGATTTATTTTTTTTCGGTTACGCTTTACTTCGGCAATGAGGGCTGTTTTTTCGTAGTCGTTAACAGCAACCAGGTCAATTTCGTTTTGATTTCGTTTGCTCCAGTAGCGGCCGACCTGTGAGAAGTTTCCGGTAAGGGCAAGTTTTTCTCTGAAATATTTTTCGAGAAACAAACCGCTATACGTTTCATAATCGCGCTGTACGAGATTCTTCACATAGCCATAATTGCCAATCTCGAGAGCATTGAGGTATTTATGCACAAATCGGAACCAGAAATTCAGGAAGTTGTCGCTGATCAGATATTTTACATTTCTTGAGCCGGGTTTGGAGAGCACAGGGCGGATGCTGCTGATAATCTGGTATTCGTGCTCAAGTTTATCTAAAAATCCACCCACATTTTTTTCGAGCACCGATTCAATTTCACTGCGTGAAGTCCTGGAGGATGCAATCAGTGACAATATGGAAAAATAGGTGGCGTATTCTTTCCCGAACTCTTCAATCAGCAGATTTTTACCCTCTTCAATCAGCAACGAGTTGTCGCGAAATATCTCATCAAGCATCAGGTCAAGTGTAAAACATTGTTTATCAGCAAAAAGTTCCACATACTTTGCCACACCACCGGTCAGAACATAAAATGCAAGCATATCGTCGGCGCTGAAGCCATTGGGGTTGTAATCCTGCATAATTTCCCCCAATGTATTGATGGAGAATGGCTTTAGGTATATTCTTTCATTCGTCCTGCCGAACAATGGCTCTTTGGCGTTCTCAAAAATCTTTTTCATCAGGGTAAATATTGAGCCGCTCATGACCAGGTTCATTTTTGTGCGGTTCTTATATTGATCCCAAAGGTTTTGCATCTCACTGAACACTGATTTGTTGATGTTGTTGAATTCCTGAAATTCATCCAAAACCAAAGTAAAATGCTCGGTTTCCGAAATTTGGAGCAGTTGCTCAAACAATTTTGAAAAGCTTTTAAACTCCCCGGGTACAGACCGGTTGGTTTTCATAACTAATTCATCTACAAACTCCTCGCAGAGCAAAGCTTCACTTTTCCGGGTAATAAAGAAGTAAAGCATTTTTTGGTCTTTAAATGCTTCTTTGATCAGTGTAGTTTTGCCAATACGCCGCCTGCCAATGATCACTGTCATCCTCGATGATTGTTCTGCCATTTTCCGGGTTTCCTCAAATAGTTTCAGCTCAGGGTCACGGTCGTAAAATTTCATAATGTTAATCTTTAAGTAAAAAATCACTGCAAAAATAAAAAATTAATGTAATGATCATTACTGTAATGACTGTTACATTGCACGAGAAATAGCATCCACTTTAAGATCGCACTCAGCAAAGTATTAAATAGTCCCCGCCAGAAAACTCCTTAAAATAGATTTTCAACTAAGGTAGTTTTCTTGCTGATACCAGTTAGGGTGTGGTTTGAAAGAATTTCACAGTAATCCATACACATCAACCTTCCACCAAATTGCATACCCCAAAAACTATATTCTTAACTTTGCATCGTGTTTTACCGGAGAAAAATAATACTCGCTTTGCTTCAGCTGTTTGACGGACAATTGGATAAAATCCGCTTGCAGAAGCTGCTTTTCCTGTTTACCCAAAGACAGGCGAAGGCTGAATACGACTTTATCCCTTACCGCTTCGGATGTTTCTCTTATTCTGCCAATGCCGATATGACGGCAATGGTTAAACGGGGCTTTTTAAATGAAGATGAACGAACCTTTGAAAAGAAAGACAAAACCGACTATTTGAATCAACTAAAGTCAGCCGACCTGAAACTGTTACAGGAAATAAAGTTGCATTTCGGCAGAATGAGTGCGCCGGCTTTAGTGAAGCATACATACTTGAATTACCCTTTTTACGCCATTAAAAGTGAATCCGCCGAAAGTATTTTGACAAAAGAAGAGTTGGAGAGGGTGTACAAGTCGAGGCCGGAAGGAAATAGGACGGTGCTTTTTACCATTGGTTACGAGGGTATTTCGTTGGAAGAATATTTGGTTCGTTTACTAAAGAATGATGTAAAAGTATTGGTTGATGTCCGGAACAATCCCTTAAGCATGAAATACGGGTTTAGCAAAAGCCAGTTGATGAAATATTGCGGAAGTTTAGGAATACAGTATGTGCATATTCCCGAAGTTGGCATACAATCAGAACAGCGGAAGGAATTGAATACGCAAAGTGATTACGACAAACTTTTTGCAGTGTATTGCAAAAACAACCTGCCAAAAACAACTGGTTCGCAAATTCAGATTTTAAACTTGCTGAAAGAGCATAAACGCATCGCGTTGACTTGTTTTGAAGCCAATATTTGTCAATGCCACCGGAAGCATTTAGCTGATGCCATTTCCCGACTCATCGGGTCTGCATTCGACTATGAGGTAAAACACATTTAAAATATGGCATTAACAAAAGTCCTGATCGCGGTAAAAACTTATCCAACACTATCATCCAAATATGATGAATTGGTTTGCACAGCAGGGTTTCGTGAAGATGGCGCCTTCTATCCAAAAGACAGCTGTTTTAGTTGAACTCATTACACAAAACAGGAAGCAGGAAAACCGGGTAAATTATTCTTTCATGATCACCGGATAAATTATTCCTTCTACTTTTGCGCCTTAAAAATTTGAACCATGGGACGTGCATTTGAATTCCGTAAAGCCCGCAAAATGAAGCGGTGGGGCAGTATGGCCAAGACTTTTACCAAACTGGGAAAAGAAATCTCAATAGCTGTGAAATCGGGTGGCCCTGACCCTGAAAACAACCCGCGCCTTCGCGTATTGGTGCAAAACGCCAAGGCGGCCAATATGCCTAAAGATAACGTGGAACGGGCAATCAAAAAAGCCACTGCAAAAGATACCGACGATTACCGCGAGGTGGTTTATGAAGGTTACGGGCCGCATGGCATCGCGGTGGTGGTGGAAACATTTACTGACAACCCGACCCGCACCGTTGCCAACGTCCGCAGCTACTTTACGCGCAACGGCGGCTCGCTGGGAACCAGCGGCAGCCTGAGTTTCATGTTTGAACACAAATGCGTTTTTAAGCTGAAAGCAAAAGATGGCCTCGACCTCGAAGAACTTGAGCTGGAACTGATCGACCTGGGGGTTACCGAAATCTTTGCCGAAGAAGAAACCATTTTCATTTACGCTGAATTTGAATCCTTCGGCGCTTTGCAAAGCTATTTTGAAGAAAACGGGTTTGAAATCATCAGTGCCGAATTTGAACGCATTCCCACACAAACCAAAACGCTGACCCCCGACCAGGTAGCAGATTTCGAAAAGATGCTTGGCAAATTTGAAGAAGACGAGGATGTGAGCAATATCTTTCACAATATGAAGGAATGACTCCCGGTGGCCTGATAGGGAAATGAGTTGACATTACCCTGCAATCAAAAGTCTATTCCTGTTTTTTCCCGCTACAAAAAGGAGCATCTCTGCATTGGTTTCATCCGGCAGCCCGTCGTCCGCAAAGCTGAAGAACGTTGCGAAGGCGTCGTTGCACTTAATTCAATCCGGCTGACACATAGCCTTTCAGCATTATTTTGAATGCCTTAAAAAATCTTAGCCAAAAAAAATTAAAAAATACTATCCAATAAGTTAATTAACATACCTTTACACCGAAATAATAATTCTCCGGTTTTTAACCTGCTTAACCCTGATGGTATGATACGAGTAATTGTTATTGACGATGAAAACCACGTCCGCGATTCGCTGATCAAGATTCTCCACCGGCATTGTCCGGAAGTTCAGGTTGTCGGGCAGGCCAATGGCGTTTCGACCGGCCTGGAAGCAATTCGTGAACTTCTGCCCGAGCTGGTCCTGCTCGACATACAAATGAAGGACGGTACAGGTTTCGATCTGCTTTCCACTCTCCCTTCCATTGACTTCAAGGTGATTTTTGTTACTGCTTTTGATGAATTCGCTATCCAGGCTTTCAGGTACAGCGCCGTGGATTATTTGTTGAAACCGGTGAATCCCGAGTTGTTGAAGGAGGCCGTAAATCGTGCGGGGATGATGATCAAAGAGCACTTCAGGATGCAGATGCAGGTGCTTGAAGAAAACCTCAGGAACCTAAGCAATAAAAACAAGAAGATCATCATTAAGACAGCCGAAACCATGCATCTGATCGAGGTGAAGAATTTGGTCTGCTGCGACTCCGACAGTTCTTATACCTCAATCCACACTGCCGATGGAGGTAAAATTATGGTTTCGAAAACGCTGAAAGATTATGAAGATATGCTGGCTGATTGCGGGTTTTACAGGGTGCATAAATCGTATCTGATCAATCTTTTGCACATCAGGCGTTTCGAGCGGCAGGACGGCGGTTATGTGGTGCTGACCAACGATTTGAAAATCCCGGTGGCTTCGCGTAAGCGGGACGAGTTGCTGGAACTTTTTGAAAAACTGGCCGAATGATGACGAGTAAGAAGGGTAGAGTAGGAAGTAGGTAGTCTCTGCCAGAAAACTATTAAAGTTGAAAATCATTGTTTACCCCAACCCTCCCGAAGTCTCGGGATAAATTCCGGGAGCAATGATTTTCAACGATTTACTCCCTTTTCCCGAAGGGATCCCTTTGGGAAGGGCGGGGTAAATAAATCGTTGAAAATCAAATTTTTGGAGTTTTCTGGCAGAGACTAAGCAGAAGTGGAGACAATACTGAGCGGTGATGAAATCAGGTTGATGCTGTCATTGAATAAACATCGATTACCCAATAATTATGAGCATGAGATTTACCAGGTCTGTAATTCTTTTTGTGTGTTTTTTATTCAGTGCCTGTAATGCTGATAAGTTTTCCGATGCAGTAGAATTCACAGCCTGGAAACAGAACCCGATTTTGACTCCCGGGCCTCCCGGCTCATGGGACAATTTGGGTGTATGGGCGCCACAGATCATCTTCCATCAGGATACTTTCTATTTGTTTTATATGGGAATTCAACCCCCATGGAATATTGGGGTAGGCCTGGCCATCTCAACGGATGAGTATAATTTTTCGAAGTACGCCAATAATCCCGTATTGGCGCGTGGCGATCATGGTTTTGATACGGAAACGGTTGGCCCCGGAATCGTTGTAAAAAAGGATTCAGTGTGGCTGATGTATTTCAATGCACAGCATCTCGACAACTACAAACCCGGGCAGAACATCGGGAGGGCCAGGGCAAAATCCATAACCGGCCCGTGGGTTAAAGATGAAAAACCGGTCATTCGGTCAGGTATCAAAGGCGAATGGGATGCCGGTTTTATACTTCCCAGTGCTGTGCTCCTGATGGATGATGGAACATTGGTTATGTATTATACCGCAGGAGAAGACATTGCGCTCTGGAACAACTTTTACATAGGCATGGCTACTTCGGAAGACGGATTGAACTGGCAGAAATACAATGATCCGACAACTACCCGCCCTCCCTTTGCCGAAAGCGACCCGGTGATGAAAAATGGAGAGCCGGGAGAATGGGATGCTGCTTACGTTTGGATGGCCAATGTGCAAAAGACAAGGGATGGTTTCCTGATGTATTATACCGGTTCGAAAGAGAGTGTTGGCAATGCAGTTGGTGGGATCGGTTACGCTACTAGCAGTGATGGCATCCGTTGGAAGAAACATGAAGGAAATCCCGTTTTTCACAGGGACCGTGATCCTTTCGTGAAAACGTCAGCCAATGCATACCTTGAAAATGCATCCGTTCTTTTTCTGGATACCCTTTGCCTGATGTATTACGATTGCGGCCCGTTTGATATTGAAACCTACTACATCGGGATGGCAACGGGAAAGAGAAAATCAATCAACTATTTCAATCCCGAATGAAAACACGGGCAATCATATTATGCTTAATCCTGTTGTGGCTCATGACTGACGGGAAATTGTCGGGGAAACCGTTCACTCAAAGACCCGATAGTCTCCGGATGATATTAGCCAAAGCCACATCTTCTGAAAGTATCGCAATCCTGAATGCGCTTGCCAATTGGTATGCGCCGGTGGATTTTGATTCGAGCATCATGTATTCAGCGCAGGCCATGCGGCTTGGGACTGTGCACGGCGACCAGGTTGAAGTCGGGATCGCAAGGCTGAATACCGGGAATGCCTATTATTATCAGTTGGATTTTAACAATGCCCTGATCTCTTACCTGGCTGCTGCAAAAATTCTTGAAGAAAATGGAGCCCGGAAAGAAGCCGGAGATGTCTATCTGCAGTTAGGAAACATCAACTTCTTTGTATGGAACAGCGAGAAGTCTTTTATCAATTACCACAAAGCAAAGGAATGCTTTATCAGTGCAGGCGATGAAGAATCGCTGACTACAGTTTTTGATGCCTTAAGCATGAGTATGTATTTCCTGAAATATCCCATTGCAGACAGTGCCTTGATCTATGGATTCAGAATGCTTGAAAATACCAGGAAGTTTAACAACTCCTACAAGGAAGTATATGCCCTGATGCAGATTGGAATGTTTTACGAGGTAAAAAATACAATGGAGGAAAAACAGAAAGCACTTTCATACGCTGATTCGGCAATACTATTGGCCACAGAAAGGAATTATCAGGGTTTGAAGACAATTGCCTATATTATTTACGGAGACTACTACGATGGTATCCCTCCTCTTTTTGAAGTAACCGACGATCCCGCTAAAGCGCGCCATTACTACACGCTTGCTCTTGAAAATGATATTGCTGATGGTTCGAGCTATTTACAATTGACAATTCTTAATGATCTGGCAAGAATTGACTTGAGTGAAAAGAAATATGAGGTGGCTGAAGAGCATCTTAAGACCTGTGAAGCAAGAATGGATGAGTTTTTTAACTCACGGTGGAAAAGCACGGACGGTCATGGTTATATCATTTGCCCTTTGGGAAAAGTCATGGACTATTTTATGGCTATGCGCGAGAGGATGAATATGTACAATATGCTCTTTGTGCTCTCAGAAATCAACAACAAGCCTGGAATGGGAATCGAATACCTTAATTCATATTATAGCTCCAGGGATGATTTTTTCAGTTCCACGCTTGGACAGCAGCTTGAACTGATGATGACCGAAGCCGAAGCCGAAAAAACCGAACAGAAAATCCGGATGCTCTCACAGGAAAATGAGTTGAAACAGCTCCGGCTGAACCAGTCATTGCTGGCCTTTGCCGGCGGTGGCGGGTTGATTATTTTTTCAAGCCTGTTTATCCTGATGTTTATTCACCGCAAACGGAGCAAGGCCGAACAGAAATCGGTGCTGATGGAACAACGGTTGCTGCGCGCCCAGATGAACCCTCACTTCCTGTTCAACTCGCTGGCGAGCATCCAGAATTACATCCTCAACGAGCGACCGGATGAAGCCAGCACCTATCTCTCGCGCTTTTCACAATTGGTGAGGGATGTGCTCGACAATTCGGTGGAGGAGTTTGTACTGCTGCGCAACGAGATCAATGCCATCACCAACTACCTCGAACTGCAGAAAGCCCGCTATGAAGACCAGTTTGTTTACAGCCTCGAAGTGGACAATGTGCTTGATGAAGACGGTCTGCTCGTTCCGCCAATGCTGGCACAGCCTTTTATCGAAAACGCCATCGAACACGGGATTAAATACAAGGAGACCACCGGTCATATCAACATCAGGTTCATGGCCGGCGGCGATCTGATCTGGTTTGAGGTGGAAGACGACGGAGTGGGCCGGGAGAAAGCACTTGAGATAGAATCAAAACACAAAACAAAACACCGGTCTATGTCCACATCCATTACCGTTGAGCGGCTGGGTATGCTTGGGAAAAAGTTCAGGAAGAAAATCAAGCTGGAGATCATCGACCTGAAGGACGACCGTGGAATTGCCTGCGGAACAAAGGTTACTTTTAGGATACCGGTGTTAGATAAGTAGCGGGGGACGAAGAGGAGAAGCCTTAAGGCACGAAGGCTTGCCCGACTTTGACGGAGGAAAAGGCGGGGATTGCAGCCCTTTGGCTTTGATTAGTTCATGTTTATTTAAAAAACTTTCATGAAAAGCCTGGTAATCATTTTGGTACTTGTGATCCTTCGGATTCAATCCGCTGGTCAGCTCCATGATCATGCCCATATCGAAAACCCGGACAGCCTGTTGAAGCAAATTCCGGAAGCTTCGACATTGGAAAAAATTTCATTGTTCAACCAACTGGCCGCCCATTATTCCTCCTTTCATTTCGATTCAAGTATGGCCTATAGCAACCAGGCCATGCGTATAGCCATGGTTCAGGGGAGCAGTCAGTTGATTTCGATGATTCACAAAACCATCGGCGATGCTTATTACTACAAAATGGACTTCGGAAATGCCCTGATCTCCTACCTCGCAGCGCTGAAACTGATTGATGAAAAGGCAGAGGGAAAAGCAGCCGGAGATGTTTACCTGCAACTTGGAAATATCAATTTTTTCATCAAACGGACCGAAAAGACCAAAACTTACTACCAAAAAGCACTGGCTTGTTACCAGACGATCGGAGATGAAGATTCGGCTGCTGATGTCTTTGAAGCGCTTTGTGTTGCCCTCGATAACCTGGGGTATGAGCCCATTGATACCGCAATGTATTATGGGTTTAAGCTGCTGGAACATGCCCGGAAAGTGAGCGATCCCTACCGGGAAGCTTTTGCCATGATGATGATTGGCCAGAATTGCATCACTGAGGATATGTCGGGAAAATACGACCCGTACGTAATTCCATACAACGATTCTGCCCTTAAAATTGCTTCTGATCACAGTTTCCATGACCTGATTGCCATCATTAACCTTAACCTTGGCTCGTTTTATTCAATTGATAAAAGTTCGGGAACCTGTGAAAGAAATAAGGACCTTTCCAAATCACGTTTCTATACTTTTCAGGCGATATCTGCCGCAGAGAAATGGGAAAGCAATAATATGCTGGCGCTTTCCTATATTAATCTGGCAAATTTAAGCCTTGATGAAGAAAAATATCAGGAGGCTGAAAAATACCTGGATCAATGTGAAGCTAATCTGAATGACTATTTTGAACATGGCGTTAAGTCAAATATTCAGGTAAGGATTGGCTATTCTTTCAGCAAAATCATAGACTACTATCTGGCGCAACGCACACAAACCGATATTTTTTATGCCAGGCATGCTTTGGCTATGGCAAAACAAGAAATGCAAAAAGCCCTTGATTATCTTCAGTTGTATTACCAGTCGCTCGACACCCTGAATGCCGCGCAACAAAGCAGGCAGTTCGAACTGCTGATGACCGAAGCCGAAGCCGAAAAAACAGAACAGAAAATCCGAACGCTTTCGCAGGAGAATGAGTTGAAACAGCTCCGGCTGAACCAGTCATTGCTGGTCTTTGCCGGCGGTGGCGGTTTGATTATTTTTTCCAGCCTGTTTATCCTGATGTTTATCCACCGCAAACGGAGCAAGGCCGAGCAAAAGTCGGTGCTGATGGAACAACGGCTGCTGCGCGCCCAGATGAACCCTCACTTCCTGTTCAACTCGCTGGCGAGCATCCAGAACTACATCCTCAACGAGAGACCGGATGAAGCCAGTACCTATCTCTCGCGCTTTTCACAATTGGTGAGGGATGTGCTCGACAATTCGGTGGAAGAGTTTGTACTGCTGCGCAACGAGATCAACGCCATCACCAACTACCTCGAACTGCAGAAAGCCCGCTATGAAGATCAGTTTGTTTACAGCCTCGAAGTGGACAATGTGCTTGATGAAGACGGTCTGCTCGTTCCGCCAATGCTGGCACAGCCTTTTATCGAAAATGCCATCGAACACGGGATAAAATACAAGGAGACCACCGGTCATATCAACATCAGGTTCATGGCCGGCGGCGATCTGATCTGGTTTGAGGTGGAGGACGATGGGGTGGGCAGGGAGAAAGCCCGTGAGATAGAATCAAAACATAAGACAAAACACCGGTCTATGTCAACATCCATCACCGTTGAACGGCTGGCTATGCTTGGGAAAAAGTTCAAGAAGAAAATCAAGCTGGAAATCACAGACCTGAAGGACGACCAGGGAAATGCCAGTGGAACGAAGGTCACTTTTGGAATACCGGTGGTGGAGAGATAGGAGAAGTAGAAATGGAGTGATGCCTGCCCGACTCCGACGCAGGAGGCGGCGGGCTTGTCCGACCCCGACGAAGGAGGGGGCGGAGAGGGATGGACTAATTTTGACAGACAAATCAATAACTATGAACACAAAACGGAACAATTTACTGATGTTTTTAATTCTGGCGCTGATGCTGGGCTGCAGTCAGGATCAAACACAGAAGCCATTGAAATTTGAAGCCTACGCGGGCAATCCCGTTTTAAGCCCCGGCGCCCCGGGCGAATGGGACGAATTGTTCCTGATAGGGCCTTATGTGTATTGGCACGACAGCCTTTACTATATGTTTTACAATGGCAGCAATGTTGAGGGTAAAATAGCTATTGGCCTTTCCACCTCATCTGATGGTTTTCATTTCACCAAATATGACGGCAATCCTCTCCTGGCGCCAGATGGCAAGGGTTATGATGCCTGGCATGTGGGCGGGTCAGTCATCATCAGGCAGGACTCACTGTGGGTAATGTATTTTGGTTCAAGCGAAGTAGTTACCTATGGCCCGGGATCTTACATCGGACGAGCTACAGCACGGGAGTTAACCGGCCCGTGGATTAAAGATGAAAAACCTGTTTTAAGTGCCGGCAAAGCAGGCGAATGGGATGAT